>NZ_JAJOHP010000099.1:0-13320 GCF_021109375.1 Arthrobacter sp. AK01 | reverse complement strand
CCCCCCCGACCTCAAAAACCACCCTGCCGGCCTCACCTCCTCCCTCGCGGTTTTGATCGTGTTTTTTTGCTCCCCCGCGGGGGGCCCCCCCCCCCCCCCCGCCCTCTTCCCATGCAGGTGTTACGGGACGGGAACAGGCACGACGCCGAGCGGCGCCAACTGCTCGGCGCCTCCATCCGGGGCGGACAGGACCCAGATGCCCTTCTCGTGCACAGCTACCGAGTGTTCCCACTGGCAGGAGCGCTTGCCGTCGGTGGTGACCACTGTCCAGTCGTCGTCGAGTGTCGCTGTCTCGATGCCGCCACGTACCAGCATGGGTTCGATGGCCAGGCACAGGCCGGGGCGGATCTTGGGACCACGGTGGCCGGTCCGGTAGTTCAGGACATCCGGTGCCATGTGCATTTCGGACCCAATACCGTGGCCCACGTAGTCTTCCAGGATGCCCAACGGCTTGCCCTGGACGGAGGACACATAGTCATCGATCGCGTTGCCGATGTCTCCGACGAATTTTCCCTTAGCCAACGCTGCGATTCCGCGCCACATGGCAGCCTCAGTCACATCGGAGAGGCGCTGGTCTTCGGGATCGGCCGTGCCGACGATGACGGTCCGGGCGGAGTCTGAATGCCAACCGTCAACGATGCAGCCTCCATCAATGGAAATGATGTCGCCATCGTTAAGGACTTTGCCCCCGGGGATCCCGTGGACAACTTCCTCGTTGACCGAGGTGCAGATGGTGGCGGGAAAGCCGTGATAGCCCAGGAAGTTCGACTTGGCTCCTGCATCGTTCAGGACTGCGGAGAAGACATCGTCCAAGTCTTTGGTGGTGACGCCCGGCTTGGCCGCCTCAACTGCAGCGTCGAGTGCACGGCTCAGGACAAGCCCGGCCTCCTGCATCTTGCGCATCTGCTCGTTGGTCTTGTATTCAATGCGGGGCTGACCGAACGCCATGTTCTCCTCTGGAAGTTTGCTGTTGGGACCCATCAGGTCCCGTGCTTGAACCATTTTCCCGCATCCGTGACTGTGGTCGAAATTGGCTCGATTCCCAACTCGTGGCGGAGGCGTTCCAAGCTGTAGGTTCTCTGCCGCCCGAGCTGGCTTACGGCATAGCGCGTGAGCCTCGGCGGCCGGCCCGTGGCTGCGGAAAGGGCCTCCGCAACGCCCGCCAACGCCATGGCTACCGGTTCGGGAAGGTAGGTAATCGGAACACCTGAATGACCGGACAGGTCGAGGACTTGGCGAAGTACTCCGCCGAGTTCAACAGGCTCGGCGTCCCCGACGTTCACGGCGCCCCGCACCCCTGACCGGCAGGCGGCCAGCACGGCCCGCGTCAGGTTATCCACGTGCGTCAATTGGTGCTTCACCTGGGGGTGTCCCACGCTCAGCAACCGGCCATGCCGAACATTGCCGATCAGGCGTGGCAACAGCGTCCGATCCCCTGGACCGTAGACACCGTGGGGGCGAAGTGCCACGGCGTTGCCATGTTTCCGGGCTTCGACGTCGGCGAGCGCCTTGCTGCGTCCATAAGCATTCAGGTGGCGTGTGGCTACCTCGTCCTCGCCCCTGTTCACGCATGACTCCCACCATGGATAGACGCTGGAACTTGAGATGTGAACCAAACGGGTTCCTGCGTAGGCCTCGGCCACGGCCCGTGTGCCCAGGACGTTGGCCCGGTGGAAGACGGCAGGGTCTCCCCAATCGGCAACGTGTGCTGCAGCGTGGACGATCGCGTCAACGCCGGGAACCGTCGCCGGCGGAAGTCCGGTCAGGTCCCAGTAGGTCAGCCCTTGCCCTTCGTGCCGCGCGAAACGGACGACTTCCCAGCCTTTGGCCTCGGCGGCCTTGGCCACGGCTCCACCGATGAATCCGGTGGCACCTGTGACCGCGATCCTCACGTCGCCGCCTCTTTTAGCAGGGGGCGGGAGGTGAACTCTTGCCGCAGCGCGGCCCGGTCCGGCTTCCTGTGGCGGCCACTTGACGGTATGGCATCGAGGACTTCAATGCGGTCAGGCAGTGCGGACTCGTCGATGAGCCTCGGGAGTTCCCTCGCAAGCCGGGCCTTCACGGCCGCGGCAGACGCACCTGCATCGGCCACCACCGCCAACCAGACTGTTTCGTCTCCGACCCCGTCCGGGACGCCCACCAGCACGGCTTGCCGTACTCCGGCAACTCCTGTGATGACAGGCTCATACAGCGCAGGATAGATATTCGTTTTACCCCGGATGATCATGTCCTTCTTGCGGCCAATCATCACCAGCCTCGCGGCTCCATCGCGGTGGTCCAACCGCACCAGGTCTCCGGTAGCGTGTTCCACCATCGGATCTTCGCCCAGATAGCCGTGGCACATGTTGGGTCCCCGCACCATGAGTTCGTGGTCTTCCGCTACTCGGAGTTCGACGCCGGGCAGCGGCTCCCCGAGGAAGTCGCCTTGGCCGCTGCCATCCGGTGCGGTCACGTGTGCCTCAGCTCCGGAGGCGAAAGCCAGCTTCTCCTGGCCATCTGCAATGGCGACCGGCAGCACTTCCGTCATCCCGTAGATCAGCTTGAAGTCGACGCCAGGCAACAGGTGCATGGCCCGCTTCAGGAAAGGTGCCAGGACCGGCGCGGCGCCAAGCATGACTGTCCTCAGGGTGCGCGGCAGCCTAACGGTACCGTCTTCCACCGCGTCCAGGATCGGCGCCAACTGCGACGGCACCAGGAAAAGGTGAGTGGCGCCGTCGTACGATGCCTGCTTGCCGGAGACCGGCCCCAACTCGCTTGCCAGCCGAAGCGGATCAATGTGGGCGGAGAGTCCGTACGAGGGCATGGTCCAGTGCGCACCGGCGATGAGGGCCGGCAGGCCCATCATGAGTTGCTCCGAATGGACCCTGTCCCCCTCGCCGAACGTGCAGCGCCGGGTCAGTTGTTCAAAACCGGCTGCAAGGGATCCCCGGGTGTGGACTACGCCCTTTGGCGCGCCCGTAGTACCCGATGTGAAGATGATGACAGCTTCCTGCCCCGCTGCGTTCCCTTCATGGGGGCAAAACTCTCCTCCGGTGGACTTCGCCGTCAACGCCTTCACCGGCCTTGCTCCCCAGGGCACACCCGGGAGCCACGGGCCCGAGTAGTAGTGGCGGACGTCCATGGCCCCGTAGTCCGGGAGCAACAATCCCCGCTTGCGTGCGAGGGGCCGCAACGGGCCCTTGGTGCTCAGTGCGTACAGCAGCGACTCGGATGCTGCCCACCGTGGTGACGCAAGCTCAGTCCGGTCCCGAAAGAGCGACGGTCCGATTCCGGGATCGATGAACACCACCGAACCGCCCGCGCGCACGGCCCCCAGAGCAAGGATGAAGGCAGCCGGACTGGGCCGGACAGAGAACAGCATTCGCTCACCGGAGCCGAACCCGTCTTCCTGGAGAGCCAGCGCTGTGGCTTCTATCCCTTCCACCAGCCCGCGGTAGGTGATGGTCCGCCCAGGCTTTACCGCTTCGCTGCCGCCGCGTCCTCTGAACCGGCTGGCTTTGCCCGGCGCGGTGATGGCAGGGTTGCCTGGAACCCGCTCCGCCACTGCATACACGGCCGCGATCAGGTCCGTTGTGAACGCACTTTGTTCCGTAGGGTGATCAAACATTGGCAAGCTCCAATTTCCTGTAGGCCGGAATTAGCACGCCCCTGCTGACACGACGCGCCGATATGGCCCAGGGTTGCTGGAGATACCTGTTCAGCAGTAGCTCAAGCGTCGCGTTGATCTCGGCCATCGCCAGCGGCATGCCGATACAGAAGTGCGGGCCTGCCCCGAACCACAGCTGGCGTGCCTGCGACGGCATGGCCTGGCCGGGGTCGAACCCACCGATACTTTTGGCTGCATGGACGGTGGACAACAGCACACGGTCTCCAGCCCGGACGGCCATCCCGCCGATGGTGCCCGCTTCCACGGCATCCCTCAGCATCATGGGCGATGGCACAGTGAACCGGAGGGCCTCGTTGATGGCGGCAGGAACGGTTGAGCGGTCGTTTGCCAGCTCCCCAATGTGCCCGCTGTCCGCAAGCAACGCAACCAAGCGCGGAACGAACGAGACCAACGTTTCAGTGCCCACCATCACGAACGCGCTGATGATCCCCATCGCTTCGTCTTCGGACATTCCCAGTTCCCGGAGCCTGCCGGGAAACGTTCCGGGGTCACTTTCGCGGTAGGCCGTCCTTGCCGGCCCGGACAGGATCCCGACGGCGGAGCGCCCCTTCTCGATCTGGCGCAGAGTCAGTGTGGGACGTCCCAGACGCACCAGGGAAGAGATGGAGGACGCAAGATTGAAAAGTTCTTTGTCGGGAAGCCTTCCCGGTGCATGCTCAGGAACCCCCAGCAGCCGGGAGATCACTCCTCCGGCCAGTCCCTTGACGCAGTCCACCAAGTCCACTGCACGCCCGGCATCCAGTTCCTGGGTGATTCGTGCGTCGAGGGCGGACGCGGCCGGTTCCACGATCCCTGTTACTGATCGCGGAGTGAACAGGTCGCCAAGCCGCTGCCGCAACTCCCTATGCTCTTCGCCGTCCATGTTGACCAACGCTTTGGGCCCCACTACTGGTGTCCAGAGGGCACCCGAACCCGAAGGGCCGTTCTTAACAAATCTCCGCTGGTCCATGAGCACCTCGCGTACCAGGCCGGCTTCGCTGACCAGCACCCCGAGCCCGGGCAAACGAAGCACCGGGCGCACACCGCCCAAGCCCCGAATGATGGGGTAAAGCACCGGGTGGGCGCCCAGGTGGATACGACGCTCCCATCGCTCAGCAGTGGTCGTGGCCTTGGTCACCGGATGTCCACGTGCTCGGGGCGGTAGCGATGGTCCGCGTACCATGCCAAGGTGTTCTTCAAACCCCAGGCCTTGACGCGGCGGGAGGACCCGTACACCACAACATCGCGCCGCAGGCCGTAGCTCCGCGTTAGTTTTCGGACCTGGTTGGACAGTGCACGGTCCTCATGGAGGTCTTCAATCCTTGAACGGGGGAACCCACCGGAGCGGTGGTACATGTCCGCGGTGATGGCCATGTTGCATCCCGGGAGCATCTGGTAAGGGCCCAGATAGCCCTCGCCTTTGTTGCCGGGACGAATGCGGCCGAAGAATGAGGCAACTTCCACGGCAACCAACATCAGCCGCCGCTCTCCGGCCGTGATCCCCTCATCCAGCCGGGGATTGAGCTGCCCCGCGATCAGTTCCAGCCCGTCGGCAAACGCCGCCATGATTCTGGCAGTCCAGTCCGGTGCAGCCAGGCAATCGGAGTCGGTGCGCGCCAACCAGTGCGCGCCGTGCGACACTCCAAAGCGCATGCCCGTATCCGCCGCGGCGCCAGTGCCCTTCTGCGCTTCGTGCCGCAGCCGGACGTCCATCCCGGGATGTTCCTGGGCAAACTCCTCCACGATCGCGCAGCTGCCGTCACTGGAACCGTTGTCCACCACCACTACCGTGAAATCACTTAGCTCCTGCGCTGCCAGGGAATCCAGGGTCTGCCGGACCAGCTTCTCCTCATTCAGCATCGGGACGGCGATACACAATGGCCGGGTGGGAGCGATGCTTGCCAATCGTGTCACCGCGGGCAGGGGTTCTGGCATCCCGGCCGTCACAGCCGCACCACTGCCATACCCAGGCTCACGCCACCAGCCAGGCCGACCAACGCCACGAGGTCGCCAGGGCCACCCCGTCCGCTGTCCATGGCCAGTTTCAGTTGCAGCGGCAGGCTGACCGAAGCCAGATTGCCAAAATCTTCTACGGAAGGGACCAGCAGCTCGTTCGGGACCCCCGCACGTGCTGCGAAGATCTCCCTGTAGGGAGCACTGACTTGGTGCACGCAGACCACGGCGAAGTCGGTCCATTTCAGGTCAAGCCGGGCCAGGGTCTGGTCAAGGACATCGCACCCAAGATCCAGGAAGGCGTCTTTGAGCTTTTCACCGTCCATGCTGAAGTAGCTGGCTTCCGGATCGCGTGGAAACGCAGAGCCACCGGCCGCGAGCGTCCCCACAGACCAATGGCTGCTCCGGGCCGTGAATGCCATGGACAGGATTCCGGCCGCTGCATCGACACCGGACTTCGGCGGGTCTGCCGCCTCAAGCAACACTGCAGCGCCGCCGTCGCTCATGGTGTACCCGGGAAAGCTCGACGCAAAAGTCTCGAAGTCCGGAACCCGCCACCGCACGGCCCTGGACGGCGATTCACCCGTGGCCACCAGTACCCGGGCGTAGCGCCCTGTGGCAATCAACGAGTCCGCCACTTCAACGCCGTTCAGGAAGCTGTTGCAAGCATTCTTGACGTCCATCACGGGGCACGAGAGGCCCAGCTTCGCCGCAACCATATGACCGGTGGCCGGCTCCACCATGTCTTGGCTGGCCGAGGCGAAGATCAGGAGGTCCACATCCGGCGCCTGCAGGCCACACTCGGCGAGGACCTTCGCGGCGGCATTGGCAGCAAGGTCGGACGCTTGTTCTGTATCCGCCATGACACTCCGGGACCGGATACCCGTCACGCGGCCGATGAGTCCCTTGGGAACGCGGAAGCCAGGACTACATTCGGCAATGCGGTGCTCGACGGCGGCAGTGTCCAGTCGCGCGGGCGGCAGGTAGACCTCAAGCCCGGCAATCCGGCTGTGTCCGTTCAAAGCTGTTTTCATGCGGTTCCCCCAACAGTCTGCCGCGAAACGAAAAAGGGTGTGTCCCGCACCAATGGTACGGGACACACCCCTTGGCTCCAGCGCCGGCGAACCGGCTATGTGGAGAACAAGCTAGACGGCCTTGGCCGACTCAATCGCCGTGAGGACACGATCGGTAACTTCATCGATACCGCCAATGCCATCAACCTGAGTGAGGATGCCACGCTCGGCGTACTTGGCAACAACCGCTTCGGTCTGCTCGTGGTAGAGGTCAAGACGGTGACGGATCACGGTCTCGTTGTCGTCCGAGCGGCCGGTTTCCTTGGCACGGCCAAGGAGACGGGTTACCAGTTCTTCGTCGTCGGCGGTCAACTGGAGCACGACGTCGAGCTCCTGCTGGCCTTCGGCGAGGATCTGGTCCAGGTAATCAACCTGCGCCGTGGTGCGCGGGTAGCCATCCAGGAGGAAGCCGTTCTCCACGTCGCTCTGGCTCAGGCGGTCCCGAACCATGTCGTTCGTGACGCTGTCCGGAACGAAGTCGCCCGCGTCCATGTACTTCTTGGCTTCAATGCCCAAGGGGGTTTCACCCTTGACGTTGGCACGGAAGATGTCGCCGGTGGAGATGGCGACTACGCCGAGGCGCTCGGAAATCCGCTCAGCCTGCGTACCCTTGCCCGAACCGGGAGGTCCAATGATCAGCATTCTCGTCATCGCAAAAGCCCTTCGTAGTGACGTTGTTGTAGCTGCGCATCAATCTGCTTGACGGTTTCCAGGCCGACACCCACCATGATCAGGATTGACGTGCCACCGAACGGGAAGTTCTGGTTGGCGTTGATCAGGACGAGTGCAACCAGCGGAATCAACGCCACGAAGCCCAGGTAAAGGGCTCCAGGCAGGGTGATCCTGGAAAGCACGTACTGCAGGTAGTCCGCGGTCGGTTTACCCGCCCGGATGCCCGGAATGAACCCGCCGTACTTCTTCATGTTGTCCGACACTTCTTCAGGGTTGAAGGTGATGGCCACGTAGAAGTACGTAAAGAACACGATCATGGCGAAGTAGAGCGCCATGTAGATGGGGTGGTCGCCACGGGTGAGGTTGTTGTTGATCCACTCAACCCATGGGGCCATGGCCTCCCCTGCGGCCGGCTGGTTGAACTGCGCAATCAGACCAGGCAGGTAGAGCATGGAGGATGCGAAGATGACGGGCACGACGCCGGCCATGTTCACCTTGATGGGGATGTAGGTGCTGGTTCCGCCTACCGTGCGGCGCCCGATCATACGCTTGGCGTATTGAACCGGAACGCGGCGCTGGGACTGCTCCACGAAAACCACAAGGGCCACGGTCAGCAAGCCGACAGCCAACACAGTGAAGAAGGTTCCGGGGCCCTTGGTTTCCCAAATGGAACCCAGGGAACCGGGGAAGCTGGCAGCAATGGAAGTGAAGATGAGGAGCGACATGCCGTTGCCAACACCCTTTTCCGTCACCAGCTCGCCCATCCACATGATGAGGCCGGTACCGGCCGTCAACGTGATGATGATGAGGATGGTGGCGATGATGCTCTCATCAGGAATGATGGGCAGGTTGCAGCCCGGAAGCAACTGGCCGGACCGGGCAAGCGACACCAGCGTGGTGGCGTTCAACAGGCCCAGGGCGATAGTGAGGTAACGGGTGTACTGCGTCAACTTTGACTGTCCCGAAGAACCCTCTTCGTAGAGCTGCTGGAACCGGGGAATGACCACCCGAAGCAACTGAACGATGATGCTCGCCGTGATGTAGGGCATGATGCCCAAGGCAAAGACTGATACCTGCAGCAACGCGCCGCCGCTGAACAAGTTCACCAGCTGGTAGATGCCCTGCGAGGTGTCACCGTTGTTCAAGCATTGCTGGACATTCTGGTAGTTCACACCAGGCGAGGGGATGAAAGCTCCCAAGCGGAAGATTGTGATGATTCCCAGCGTGAACAACAACTTGCGTCGCAAATCAGGCGTCCGAAACGCCCGGCCGAATGCGCTTAGCAAGCGTCCTCCTGAGTAGAAAGTACAAGGATGTGGATGGGCTCAATGAAACCCAACAACCGAGTCTAACTGCTTGTGACGCCGTCGTAATAATCGAGAGTCCACAATCACGCAAAAAATCCCGGTACACAGGGCCGAAGCCCCGCGTACCGGGATCTTTTCACAACGGGCATATGCCCCACTGGCTCTTAGAGAGCAGTGGTGCTTCCGCCTGCTGCAGCAATCTTCTCCGTAGCGCTGGCGGAGAATGCGTGGACCGTGACGTCAACCTTGACGGTGATGTCGCCGGTGCCCAGCACCTTGACGGGCTGGTTCTTGCGAACGGCACCCTTCTCAACCAGAGATTCAACGGTGACAGTGCCACCTTCCGGGAACAGCTCGTTGAGCTTCTCCAGGTTTACAACCTGGAACTCAACCCGGAACGGGTTCTTGAAGCCGCGCAGCTTCGGCAGGCGCATGTGCAGCGGCAGCTGGCCGCCGGCAAAGCCAGCCTTTACCTGGTAGCGGGCCTTCGTACCCTTGGTACCGCGACCAGCGGTCTTACCCTTGGAGCCTTCACCACGACCAACACGGGTCTTGGCGGTCTTGGCACCCGGGGCGGGACGCAGGTGGTGGACCTTCAGAGTGTTCTGCTTCTCAGCAGTCTCTGCGGCGGTCTTGTTCTCTGCCATTACTTCGCCTCCTCTACATTCACGAGGTGCGGAACCGTGTTCAGCATGCCAACGGTCACGGCGTCGGCGGTACGGACAACGGTGTGTCCGATGCGCTTCAGGCCGAGGGACCGAAGGGTGGCGATCTGGTTCTGCTTGGCGCCAATGACGCCCTTGATCTGGGTGATCTCCAACTTGGCGTCGGAGGGAGTCAGGTTCTTAGCCATGACTAAACACCTGCCTTCTGGTTCTGGAGCGCGCGCACCAGAGCAGCAGGAGCAACCTCGTCCAGCGGCAGGCCACGGCGGGCAGCCACGGAAGCGGGCTCTTCGAGCTGCTTCAGAGCGGCAACGGTCGCGTGAACGATGTTGATCGCGTTGGAAGAACCGAGCGACTTGGAGAGGATGTCGTGGATACCCACGCACTCCAATACCGCGCGGACCGGACCACCGGCGATAACACCGGTACCGGCGGAAGCCGGACGCAGCAGGACAACGCCTGCAGCAGCCTCACCCTGCACACGGTGCGGGATGGTGTTGCCAACGCGGGGAACGCGGAAGAAGGACTTCTTGGCCTCTTCAACGCCCTTTGCGATAGCAGCGGGAACTTCCTTGGCCTTGCCGTAGCCAACGCCGACCATACCGTTGCCGTCACCGACGACGACGAGAGCGGTGAAGCTGAAGCGACGACCACCCTTGACGACCTTGGCAACGCGGTTGATGGTGACAACGCGCTCTACGAACTGGCTCTTCTCGGCTTCACGACCGCCGTCGCGGCCACCACGGCCACCACGGTCGCCGCGGCCCTGGCCACGATCGCCGCGCTCGCCACGACGTCCGCCGCGGCGGTCATCGGTAGCGGGTGCGGTCTCAGTTGCTTCAGCAGCTACAGCTTCAGTCACCTGAACGTCCTTTTCGTTATTTTCAGCGGTCACAGAGCCAGCCCACCTTCGCGAGCACCGTCAGCGACGGCGGCGATGCGGCCGTGGTACTTGTTACCGCCACGGTCGAAGACAACAGCCTCGACGCCTGCAGCCTTGGCACGCTCGGCAACGAGCTCGCCAACGCGCTTGGCCTTGGCAGTCTTGTCTCCGTCGAATGCACGAAGGTCCGCTTCCAAAGTGGAAGCGAAAGCCACGGTTACACCCTTGCTGTCATCGACAACCTGGACGAACATGTGACGTGCAGAGCGGTTGACGACCATACGAGGACGTACAGCCGTACCAGTGATGCGCTTGCGGATACGAAGCTGGCGACGGCTGCGTGCAGCCGACTTGCTCTTGTTCGTACGCTTCTTGTTAATTGCGATGGCCATGGTTTACTTACCAGCCTTTCCGACCTTGCGGCGGATGACTTCGCCGGCGTAACGGACACCCTTGCCCTTGTAGGGGTCAGGCTTGCGCAGCTTGCGAATGTTGGCAGCAACCTCGCCGACCTGCTGCTTGTTGATACCCGCAACAGAGAGCTTGGTCGGACCCTCTACTACGAAGGTGATGCCTTCGGGTGCAGAGACGTTGACCGGGTGGCTGTAGCCCAGAGCGAACTCCAGGTCAGAACCCTTGGCCTGAACGCGGTAACCAGTACCAACGATTTCAAGCTTCTTCTCGTAGCCCTCGGTAACGCCCTGGATCATGTTGGCGATCAGGGTGCGGGTCAGGCCGTGCAGCGAACGCGAGTTGCGCTCGTCGTTCGGGCGGGTGACCGTGAGAGTGTTTTCTTCCTGGGTAACCTCGATCGGGCTGGCCACAGTGTGGCTCAGCTCGCCCTTGGCACCTTTGACGCTGATGACGGAGCCATCGAGCTTGACCTCAACTCCGGCAGGAACGGTGATGGGGAGACGTCCAATACGTGACATTATTCTCTTCCTTTCCCGTTACCAGACGTACGCGAGGACTTCGCCGCCCACGCCCTTCTTGCCGGCCTGCTTGTCAGTCAGGAGGCCGGAAGAGGTGGACAGGATTGCGATACCCAGGCCACCCAGCACGTGCGGCAGGTTGGTGGACTTCGCGTAAACGCGGAGGCCCGGCTTGGAGATGCGGCGGACGCCAGCGATGGAACGCTCGCGGTTCGGACCGAACTTCAGGTCGATGGTCAGCTTCTTGCCAACCTCGGCGTCTTCTTCCTTCCAGCCGGCAATGTAGCCTTCTGCCTTCAGGATGTCAGCAACGCGTGCCTTCAGTTTGCTGTACGGCATGGACACGGTGTCGTGGTATGCCGAGTTTGCATTGCGCAGACGCGTGAGCATGTCTGCGACAGGATCTGTCATAGTCATTTGGGCTATAGCCCTTCCTCGTACCGGTTTCCGCTGCGCGTGCTCTTAGGAGCCTGCGCGGACGGACCTGTCACGTAGTTAGTTTTCGGTCTTGAACGGGAAACCAAGCGCCTTGAGCAGCGCGCGGCCTTCGTCATCGGTCTTGGCGGTGGTGACGACCGTGATGTCCATACCGCGAACGCGGTCGATGGAATCCTGGTCGATTTCGTGGAACATAACCTGCTCGGTCAGACCGAAGGTGTAGTTACCGTTGCCGTCGAACTGCTTGCCGTTGAGGCCGCGGAAGTCGCGGATACGCGGCAGTGCCAGCGAAACCAAACGGTCCACGAATTCCCACATGCGGTCTCCACGCAGAGTTGCGTGTGCACCGATGGGCATGCCTTCGCGCAGTTTGAACTGTGCGATCGACTTGCGGGCCTTGGTTACCTGCGGCTTCTGGCCGGTGATCAGGGTGAGGTCGCGGACAGCGCCGTCGATCAGCTTGGAGTCCTTGGCGGCATCTCCAACACCCATGTTCACAACAACCTTCACCAGGCGGGGAACCTGGTTCACGTTCGCGTAGCTGAATTCGTCCTGCAGGGACTTCTTGATGGTCTCTGCATACTTGGTCTTCAGACGCGGAACGATCTTTACTGGAGTCTCGAGAGTCTCAGTCATTAGATGTCCTTCCCGGTGGCCTTGGACACGCGGATACGGACGGTCTTGGTAGCGCCATCCTTCTCAACGGTGTCGAGACGGAAACCAACACGGGTCGGCTTCTTGGTGGACGGGTCAACCAGAGCAACGTTGGATACGTGGATCGGGGCCTCAACGACCTCGATGCCACCGGTCTTGGTGCCGCGCTGCGACTGACCGACCTTGCTGTGCTTGGTGACGCGGTTGATTCCCTCTACCAGCACGCGGTTGGTGTCGGTGAATACGCGCAGGACCTTGCCCTGCTTGCCGCGGTCGCCGCCACGTTCCTGCTTGGCGCCGGTGATGACCTGAACGAGGTCACCCTTCTTGATTTTCTTAGCCATGGACTAAAGCACCTCCGGGGCCAGCGAAACGATCTTCATGAACTTCTTGTCGCGAAGTTCACGACCAACCGGGCCGAAGATACGGGTACCGCGGGGGTCACCGTCGTTCTTCAGGATCACAGCTGCGTTTTCGTCAAACTTGATATAGGAACCATCCGCACGGCGGCGTTCCTTCTTGGTACGAACGATGACAGCCTTGACGACGTCACCCTTCTTTACGTTTCCGCCGGGAATAGCGTCCTTGACGGTAGCGACGATCACGTCGCCAATGCCTGCGTAGCGACGACCAGATCCACCGAGAACGCGAATGGTAAGGATTTCCTTAGCACCCGTGTTGTCGGCGACCTTGAGTCGCGACTCCTGCTGAATCAATTTTTACTCCTTGCGTCGCGCCGGTTCTCAGACCGAAATCATGCATACGGAATGAGCCTTGCGGAACGGTTGATCGGGGTGTCTCTTGACCTGCCTGGATTTTGCCAGAACAGGCCTAAACGCCCGTGCCACAAGCATCAGCTTCCCTTGCAGAAAACTCTGCGCGGGGCAGTATGCAGCGGCACGATTGTTTACGAGGTAGTTGATGACGCACAAGTGGCGCCATACAAACTCAATATCCTAGCACGATTACGGCCTGAAACCGAACCGGCCGGAGAAGCGGGGGGGGGGGGGGGGGGGGGGGGGGGGGCGGGGGGGGGGGGGGGGCGCGACCCCCCGCGGCCGGGGGGGGGGCGGTTTGTGAGTTGGGGGTGGGGGGGA
>NZ_JAJOHP010000098.1:0-13354 GCF_021109375.1 Arthrobacter sp. AK01 | reverse complement strand
CAGAACCAATCCCTTGGCATTCTTCGACGACTTCGCATAATCGGCTGCGTACTTCTTCGTGATTTCCCTACGCGTTGCCATCGACAGGTCCATCCCTCATCGTCACCGCCGCGCCCGCAGCGGCCCATGATTTCGCGAGCGTTTCTCAAATGAGGCATGCACCCCGTTTCGCGAGCACTATTCATGAGTCTCGTCGCCGGGTAGAGCCGGACGGCGCGCTGGCGCTAGACTTGGAGGACCAGCTTTGAACCGGCCATCACCGGTGAGCTTCCGGAAGAACAGCACTGATCGCCTATTCGGCGGCCATGGCCCACTAGAACCGGACGGGTAAGCCCGTCACAGCAGTAATGAGAGGCCGGAACCACGTGTTCCGGTAAGTGAGGTGGTACCGCGGTACCGGTGTTGACGCAGGTCAATACCGTAGCCGTCCTCGCATCCTGACAGTCAACCAGCTATCACAGGATATGAGATGACCCACTACCCCAAGGCCTCAGCGTCTTCGTCCGGCACGCACGGCGTGTCCGCCTCCGTGAAGTTCCCGGAAATCGAAGAGCGCATCCTCAAATACTGGGATGAAGACGGTACCTTCCAAGCCAGCATCGACCAGCGTGATGCCGGCACAGACGGAAGCAACGAATTCGTCTTCTACGATGGCCCTCCCTTCGCCAACGGCCTGCCACACTACGGCCACCTGCTCACGGGCTACGCCAAAGACCTCGTAGGCCGCTACCAGACCCAGCGCGGTAAGCGCGTGGAGCGCCGCTTCGGCTGGGACACCCACGGCCTGCCGGCAGAGCTCGAGGCCATGAAGCAGCTCGGCATGACGGACAAGACCCAGATCGAATCCATGGGCATCGACAAGTTCAACGACGCCTGCCGCGCCTCCGTGATGAAGTACGCCAACGAGTGGAAGGCCTACGTCACCCGCCAGGCCCGTTGGGTGGACTTCGAGAACGACTACAAGACGCTCAACGTCGAGTACATGGAGTCGGTCCTCTGGGCCTTCAAGCAGCTTCACGAGAAGGGCCTCACCTACAACGGCTACCGCGTCCTTCCGTATTGCTGGAAGGACGAGACGCCCCTGTCCAACCACGAACTCCGGATGGACGACGACGTCTACAAGAACCGCCAGGACCAGACGGTGACGGTGACGTTCCCCATCAAGGCGGGTGCGTCCGAGCTCTCCCAAGCCCTCGACGGTGTGCAGGCGCTCGCCTGGACCACCACGCCCTGGACGCTGCCCACCAACCTGGCGCTCGCCGTCGGGCCTGAGATCTCCTACGCTGTCCTGCCTGCAGGACCTAACGGAGTCAAGGCCGCTTCCGCCGAAGCGCCGGTCACGGGCAGCTTCCTGCTCGCGGCTGACCTGCTGGGGTCCTACGCCAAGGACCTGGGGTACGACGACGCAGCTGCCGCAACGGCCGCCGTTGTCTCCACTCACACAGGCGCCGAGCTGGCCGGCCTAGAGTACGCGCCGTTGTGGAACGACTTTGCCGATGCTGAGAAGTACGGGACGCAGAATGCCTGGCGCTTCCTGGTGGCCGACTACGTCACCACCACCGACGGTACGGGCATCGTCCACCAGGCTCCGGCCTACGGTGAGGATGACCAGAAGGTCTGTGAGGACGCCGGTATCCCCGTGGTCCTCTCCGTGGACGAGGGCGCCAAGTTCCTGCCTCTGTTCGCGCACGGTGAGCTGGCCTCCATCGTTGGCCTGCAGGTCTTCGATGCGAACAAGCCCATCACCCAGGTGCTCCGGGCCGATGGCCGTCTTGTCCGCCAGGCCAGCTACGAACACAGCTACCCGCACTGCTGGCGCTGCCGGAACCCGCTGATCTACCGTGCCGTGTCCTCCTGGTACGTGGAGGTCACCAAGTTCAAGGACCGCATGTCCGAGCTGAACCAGGAGATCAACTGGATCCCCGGGAACGTTAAGGACGGCCAGTTCGGCAAGTGGCTTGAAAACGCCCGCGACTGGTCCATCAGCCGTAACCGCTACTGGGGTTCGCCCATCCCGGTGTGGCAGTCGGACGACCCCGAGTACCCGCGTACTGACGTCTACGGATCGTTGGCCGAGATGAAAGCCGACTTTGGCCGCCTCCCGGTCAACAACGACGGGCAAGTGGACCTGCACCGCCCGTTCATTGACGACCTGACCCGGCCGAACCCGGACGACCCCACGGGTAAGTCGACCATGCGCCGCGTCGAGGACGTCCTGGACGTCTGGTTCGACTCCGGATCCATGCCTTACGGACAGGTGCACTACCCGTTCCAGAACGAGGAATGGTTCGACACCCACAACCCCGCGGACTTCATCGTGGAGTACATCGGCCAGACACGTGGTTGGTTCTACATGCTCCACATCCTGTCGACGGCGCTGTTCGACCGCCCCGCGTTCCGTAATGTCATCAGCCATGGCATCGTGCTGGGCTCGGACGGCCAGAAGATGTCCAAGAGCCTGCGGAACTACCCGGATGTGTCCGAAGTCCTGGATCGCGACGGTTCCGACGCCATGCGCTGGTTCCTCATGTCCAGCCCCATCCTGCGCGGTGGCAACTTGGTGGTGACCGAACAGGGCATCCGTGATGGTGTCCGCCAGGTCATCCTGCCGCTGTGGAACGTGTACAGCTTCTTCACGCTGTACACCAACGCTGCCAACGCAGTGGATGGGACAGCGTCCGGCTACGATGCACAGCTCCGCTATGACGGCTACGCTGACACGCTGGACCAGTACCTCCTGGCGAACACCGGCGATTTGGTCCGTAACGTCACCGCCAGCCTGGACAGCTATGACATCTCCGGAGCTTGCGATGAACTGCGCAGCTACCTGGACATGCTCACCAACTGGTACGTCCGCCGCAGCCGCCAGCGCTTCTTTGATGAGAACGTTGACGCCTTCGACGCGCTGTACACGGCCCTCGAGGCAGTGTGCCGGGTGTCGGCGTCCTTGCTGCCCCTTGTTTCGGAAGAGATCTGGCGCGGACTGACCGGTGGCCGTTCGGTCCATCTGGCTGACTGGCCTGACGCTTCGCTGTTCCCGTCCAACCCGGCATTGGTGGAAGCCATGGACCGTGTCCAGCAGATCTGCTCCACCGGTTCCAGCCTGCGCAAGGCCGCGAACCTGCGCGTTCGCCTGCCGCTGCAGGAACTGACTGTGGTGGCACCCGGTGCCGATGCGCTGGAAGGCTTTGCCGCCGTCGTCGCTGATGAGCTGAACCTGCGGTCGGTCCGTTTGCTCGATGCCGCTACTGCTTCGCCGGAGGAGTTCGGCATCGAGCAGAAGCTCGTGGTCAACGCCCGTGCCGCGGGCCCGCGCCTCGGCAAGAACGTCCAGCAGGCCATCAAGGGCTCCAAGTCCGGCGACTGGTCCGTCAATGATGCTGGTGTGGTGGTTGCCGGTGGCTTGGAGCTCGAGCCGCACGAATACACACTGGAGACAGTGGTGGCAGAAGCGGCCGACGGCGGAAGCTCGGCAGTTGCCGTTCTGCCGGGAGGCGGATTCGTGGTCCTGAACACCGAAGTTACTCCGGAGCTTGCCGCCGAGGGCCTGGCCCGGGACATGGTCCGCGCCATCCAGCAGGCACGCAAGGACGCAGGACTGAACGTCAGCGACCGGATCCGTACGACGGTGGAGGCAGCGCAGGACGTCGTCGACGCCTTGGAAGCCAACTCGGAACTGGTCCGGACCGAGACGCTGACCCTGGAACTTGAGGTTCTGTTGGCCAGCGTCGAGGAACCCCAGGTCACCGTTGCAAAGGCAGGAGCCTGAACCATGACTGACGAATTTTCAGTTGAGAGCGTCTATGCCGAACTCCTGGGCCGTGCCCCGGAAAACAAGATGGAGCCGCGCCTGGCTCCGCTGTTCCGTGCCATGGACGTCCTGGGGGAGCCGAACAAGGCCTTCCCGATCATCCACATCACAGGTACCAATGGAAAGACTTCGACAGCCCGCATGATTGAGTCCGGGCTGCGTGCCCATGGCCTCAGCACCGGCCGTTACACCAGCCCGCACCTGTCCAAGGTGACTGAGCGCATCAGCATTGATGGCGAACCGGTGCCGGACGCTACCTTCGTGCGGATCTGGGACGAAATCCGTCCCTACCTGGAAATTGTGGACAGCGAACTTGTTGCCGATGACCAGCCACGCCTGACGTACTTCGAATGCCTGACCATCCTGGGCTTTGCGGTGTTTGCCGACCAGCCTGTCGACGTTGCCGTGATGGAGGTTGGCCTGGGTGGCATCACCGATGCGACCAACGTTGGCGACGGCCAGGTCTCCGTCATCACGCCTATCTCCTTGGACCACACGGATCTTCTGGGCGACACCACCGAGGACATCGCCTACGAGAAGGCGGGCATCATCAAGCCAGGAGGTTTCCTGGTGAGCGCCGCCCAGCCGGTGGATGCGGCCCAGGTTCTGTTGGAGAAGGCCCGCGAAGTAGACGTACCCTTCCGTTTTGAGGGCGTTGAGTTCGGTGTTGAGTCCCGCGCTGTCGCTGTGGGGGGACAGATGATCACCATCCAGGGTCTCGCCGGCCGGTATGAGGACCTGCTGTTGCCGCTGCATGGCGCCCACCAGGCTGAGAATGCCGCGGTCGCCGTTGCTGCCTTGGAAGCCTTCTTTGGCGGGGGAGAGAAGGAGCTCGACGCCGAGGTACTCAAGGAAGCGTTCGGTTCTGTGACGTCGCCGGGACGGTTGGAAGTGGTCCGCACGGCCCCCACGGTCGTGGTGGACGCTGCGCACAATCCCGACGGCATCAGAGTTTCGTCCGAGGCGATCCAGGAGGCCTTCAGCTTCAGCAAACTCGTCGTGGTGGTGGGCGTCCTGCGGGAGAAGGACGCTGAGGAAATCCTGAAGACGCTCAAGGAGTCCCTTGGCGGCCTTGCCGGCGAATTCTGCTTTACGCAATCCAACTCTGCCCGTGCCGTTCCCGCAGGAGAACTCGCAGAGCTGGCTGTGGATCTCGGCTTTGGCGAGGACAACGTGCACATCGCGGAGAAGCTTGATGACGCCCTTGAGTGGGCCGTGGAGCGTGCGGAATCCAACGACGACCTCGCGGGCGGCGTCTTGGTGACAGGCTCCATTACGGTAGTGGCCGAGGCCCGGATCCTGCTCGGAAAGGCGAGTGCCTAGTATGGCGAAAATGACTAAGGCGCAGCGCGAATGGCGGCCGGGAATGCCCAAGAAGCGTCGGTCGACGAAGGTGATGTTTGCTTCCACAGTGCTCCTGCTCGAAGCCTTCGTCGCGTTCTTCGGCACCCTCGCGGTCTTCGGTTTGAAGCGTGGCCAGGTGGACCCGGCCATCATCCTGGGGGTCGGTATCGCCCTGACCGTGGTGCTTGTTTTGGCCTGTGCTGTCTTGTCCAAGCCGTGGGGCATCGCGGTTGGCTGGGGTTTGCAGTTGGTGCTGATCCTGACTGGCTTCGCCGAGCCGACGATGTTCATCGTGGGCATCCTGTTTGCCATCTGCTGGTGGTACGGGATCAGGGCGGGTATGAGGATCGACCGCGAAGTTGCCCAGCGCGACCGTGAACAGGCGGAATGGGATGCAGCACACGGTGACGAAGCAGAGCCGCAAACCCCGTAAACTGGCTGGGAAAACCACCGACCAACCACATTGGAGCAACTGTGAGCATTGAACGGACCCTTGTCCTGGTCAAGCCCGACGGCGTCGCCCGCAACCTGAGCGGCAGCATCCTCGCCCGGATCGAGGCCAAGGGATACACCTTGGCGGAGCTGAAGAAGGTCAACGCCACCCGCGAACTGCTGGAGCAGCACTACGAGGAACACGTGGGCAAGCCGTTCTACGAGCCCTTGGTTGAGTTCATGCTGAGCGGACCGGTCATCGCGGCAGTCTTCGAGGGCCACCGCGTGATCGAGGGCTTCCGTTCACTGGCCGGAACCACCGATCCCACGACGGCGGCACCGGGCACCATCCGCGGCGACTTCGGCCGGGACTGGGGCCTGGCAGTCCAGCAGAACCTGGTTCACGGCTCGGATTCCGTTGAATCCGCTGAGCGTGAGATCAACATCTGGTTCGCTGGCTGATAACGCTGCACCGAAACTACAGGAAAGGCCAATGTTCATCACGAACATTGGCCTTTCCTGTTATCCCGGGAGGGGTTGTTCCTAAGCGGAGGAACCCACGAAGATGTGCATGAACGAGAAGAAGATGGTGGCGATGACGGCAACGTACAGCAGAGCCACGATGATCCAGCCGGACTCGCCCAGCAGCTTGGCCAGGGCCGGTGGTGCCTTGATGACTCCCTGGGCGATGTTACGGATGGTCACCCATACGAACAACGGGATCATGGCTGCCCACACCACCATGCAGAACGGGCACAGTACGTGGATGGCGTAGAGGGCTTGGGACCACAGCCAGACAACGAAGGCGAAGCCGAGGGTTACGCCTCCCTGGAGGCCCAACCAGTAGCCCCTTGAGAACTTGGCGCCCGCAAGAATGCCCATGGCCGTTGTGATGATGACGGCAAAGGCAACGATGCCAATGAACATATTGGGGAACCCGAACACGGAACTTTGCGGTGTCTGCATCACGGCACCACAGGAAACCCAGGGGTTCACATCACACACGGTCACGTGGTTGGGATCCTTGAGGACCTCAAGTTTCTCAAGGACCAGTGCGCCGGACGCCAGCCACCCGATGACACCGGTGATCAGCAGGATCCAGGCGAAAGGTTTGTCCCGGACCGTCATTGGAAGGGAATCCTGCCGGGTACCTGGTTGGGTGGGCAGATCCTCCACGCGGTTTGTGGCTTGGTTGGCCAGGTTTCCCTTGGCTGTGCTCGGCATCGCGGATGTAGTCCTTTTCAACAAGTGGCCCGGCCTTGCCGGTAACGGCTCTTGGGAGGATTGTAACGCCGGAGGCTGGGCGCTGCCCCCAGCTTCTCGTTAGCTCCGGTCCTCCCGGGCACTGCACGACACAGCGGCTTACCTCGGGAATGTTCAGGGGTGTGAGAGAATGAACATGGCTGGAAGCCGATCCACATTCGGAATCCGGTCCGGTGACTTTGTTCCCAAGACCGCCAGTATGAGCTGGGCATGCCTGGATCACGTGATCCCCGGTAGGCCCGCCATGACAATGGACGGCACCTGGTTGTGGCAGCAGAACAACGGGTTTCAGAATAAAGCCGCCGGCCTTCCAGGGCTGCCGCACCCCAATGATGGTGCGAACCGGAAGGCATACTACCGACTTCTGTCAACGCCTGCGGGTTTTGACAATATTTGCCCCACTGGGCGCCGGATGTGGCGGTGTCGCTGGGGCAGGAGTGTTGCCACATATGGATAATGACCAAGTTGTAGCCGTTAATGACGAGGCAGCTCCCGCGGAAACCGCGGAAGCGCCAAAAAAAGCCACCCGGACCCGGCGCAAGGCTGCGCCCAAGGTTGCCGCAGAGGTAGAGTCGCCAGCCGCAGAAGCGTCCGCTGTTGAAACAACCGAAGCCCCAGCAGCACCAGTGCGCCGTACCCGGTCCCGCAAGAAGGCAGAGCCTGCTGAGCCGCTGCCCGGTTTGGGTGACGACGCCACTGCGGCGCCTGAAGCTGCCGTGGAGAGCCAGCCCGAAGCTGCAGCCGAGCCTGCCCCTGAAAAGCCGGTCCGCCGTCGTCGTGCTGCCAAGCCCAAGGCCGAGCCGGTAGAAGAGCCTGCCGCCGCAGAAACCACGACGCCGGATGCACCCACCCAGCCCGTGGCCCCTGTTGCTGCGGTAGCCGCTGAAGAGCCCGCGTCCGAAGAAGCGGAGGCCGAAGGGGCGGAGGACGGCGAGGCATCCGCAGACGACGCTGCTCCCGCTGCGTCCACGTCCCTGTTCATGGAGCCTGTTTCCATCACATCCATGATTTTCCAGGCCCCGGACCTCACCACGGTCCCGCGCGTTGCGGCCGTCGAAGAAAAAGACGAGGAACCGGAAGCGGAAACCGAATCCGGCGCTGAAGGTGAGTTGGACGATGCCGGCAGCCGGCGTCGTCGTCGGAGCCGTGGCCGCCGGGGACGTCGTGGAACCGAGCGCGAAGAGAACGAAGCCGAAGATGGCAGCGAATCCGAGGACGAGGAAGCTCCAGCGACCGAAGCCCTCGATGAAGGCGTGACGTCACGCCGTCGCCGTCGCCGCCGCCGTGGCGACCAGGATCTTGAATTGACCGGAGGGTCGGACGACGATCCGCCCAACACGGTGACCCGCGTCCGTGCTCCCCGCCCTGTGACGGAGACAGCCCCGTCCAACCGCGTAACCAGCGTCAAGGGCTCCACCAGGCTTGAGGCCAAGAAGCAGCGTCGTCGGGAATCCCGCGAGACCGGACGCCGCCGCCAAGTCATCACCGAGGCCGAGTTCCTGGCCCGCCGCGAGTCGGTGGACCGCCAGATGATCGTCCGCCAGCGCGACGACAGAATACAGATTGGTGTCATGGAAGACGGTGTGCTGGCTGAGCACTTCGTTTCCAAGACCCAGCAGGACTCCTTGATCGGCAACGTTTACCTGGGCAAAGTCCAGAACGTCCTTCCGTCCATGGAGGCGGCGTTCGTGGACATCGGACGCGGCCGAAACGCAGTGTTGTACGCCGGTGAAGTCAACTGGGACGCGGTCAACCTCGAAGGCCAGCCGCGCCGGATCGAGAACGCCCTGAAGTCCGGCGACTCCGTCTTGGTCCAGGTCACCAAGGACCCCGTGGGTCACAAGGGTGCCCGCCTCACCAGCCAGATTTCCCTGCCGGGCCGCTACCTTGTGTACGTGCCGGGCGGTTCCATGACCGGCATCTCCCGCAAGTTGCCGGACGTCGAACGTAACCGCCTCAAGCGGATCCTGAAGGATCGTTTGCCGGAAAACGCCGGTGTTATTGTCCGCACGGCCGCAGAAGGAGCGTCGGAGGAAGAGCTGACGCACGATATCAACCGCCTCCGCGCGCAGTGGGAAGGCATCGAGGGGCAGGCTTCCTCGACCAAGGTGCTGGCTCCGGAACTGCTGTACGGCGAACCGGACCTGACCATCAAGGTTGTCCGCGATGTCTTCAACGAGGACTTCTCCAAGCTGATCGTCTCCGGCGACGACGCCTGGGACACCATTGAAGCCTACGTGACCTACGTCGCCCCTGATCTGGTGGGCCGCCTTGAAAAGTGGACCAAGGACCAGGACATCTTCTCTGCGTGGCGCATCGACGAGCAGATCCACAAGGCGCTGGAACGGAAGGTCTTCCTCCCGTCAGGTGGCTCGTTGGTCATCGACCGCACCGAAGCCATGACCGTAGTGGACGTTAACACCGGCAAGTTCACCGGCAGTGGCGGAAACCTTGAGGAGACGGTCACCAAGAACAACCTTGAAGCGGCCGAGGAAGTAGTTCGCCAGCTCCGGCTGCGTGATATCGGTGGCATCATCGTCATCGACTTCATCGACATGGTCCTTGAATCAAACCGCGACCTCGTCCTCCGGCGCATGGTGGAATGCCTTGGCCGCGACCGCACCAAGCACCAAGTGGCCGAAGTGACGTCGCTGGGCCTCGTCCAGATGACCCGTAAGCGCATGGGCACCGGCCTCTTGGAGGTCTTCGGTGAGCAGTGCGATCATTGTGCCGGCCGGGGCGTCGTGACGCACGATGAACCTGTGGAGCACCGCCGCGCCAACGTCGTGGCCGCCGAACACCACCGCCCCCACACGGAGACCCAGCAGCCCGCTGCCCGCACGGAACGCAAGCGTCGCCGGGGCAAGGGCGGGGGACAGCCCGTTGCCGAAGCGTCCGCGCAGGTCCACACCACCACGTCGACGCCGGCTGCGCCGGCTGCTCCCGCTGAGCCCCAGGATCCGGCGAAGCAGGCCAAGGCCGAGGCGACCAGGGCTGCTTTGGCCACGATTGCCGCTGCCGCCCATGCCGCGCACCTGCACGACGACGAAGTCCACCGTGCAGAAGAACAGGCACGGGCAGCTGGACAGCAGGAGTCTGCCGCTCAGTCCGTGGCGCCCGCCGAGGCAGAGGAAGCCGCAGTTCGCGAAGGCAGGTCCACGCCGGTCCTGCGTTTCGGTGGGGAGGAAGTTGCCTTGCCGTTCGGTGAACACCACGAAGAACCGCCGGCCGCAAAGCCTGCCATGAGCCTTGATCTCCTGGCTGAAGCGTTCTCCCACCTTGGCGCAGCTCCTGAGGAAAAGCCCGAAGCGCTGTTTGCTCCGAAGGCCGTCGAAGCGGATCCCGAAGCTGTTCCCGCCTCGCGGGCCCGCCGTGGCCGCCGCAACCGCAGCGCGAGCAGGGCGCAAGGTGCGGCTAACGAAACAAGCGTCGAGCACCATGAGGTGACTGCCTCGGTTGGTCAAGGAACGGCACACGAGGCCAAAGCACCCGTGGAACCGGCCAAGAAGGCAGCGTCCGAGGAGCCCATTATCCTGGGGGTTGGGGTACCGGCTTCCGAGCTCTAGCACGGGCAAGGAAACCCAAGCATGAGGGCCCTGCACGATCCGCCACAGGCGGGTGGTGCAGGGCCCTTTGCTGTCCACTGCAAGCCCGGCTTCGCGAATGCGTTGGTCAGGTGCATGAAGGCATTGACAGTCATATCCGGGCATTGGCGTGGCACGGTTCCCGGGACCGGGCCCTTCCCGGCTACGCTTGGGGACTGACACGGGGTGCCGGGCGTTGGGCCAGGCTGAGATCCAGACCCGTTGAACCTGTCCGGTTAGCACCGGCGAAGGGATGTCCCCATGACTTCAACGTCGTATTCTCCCGTCTACCCGTTGGCCGTTTCCGGCCGGCAAATACCGCGGGTACTGAGCATCGCAGGCTCGGACCCATCCGGCGGCGCAGGTATCCAGGCTGATCTGAAGAGCATCGCAGCCCATGGCGGTTACGGCATGGCAGCCATCACCGCCCTGACTGCGCAGAACACTGGGGGAGTCCGTGCTGTCCATGTTCCTCCGGTGGAGTTCCTGCGCCAGCAACTGGAGGCAATCAGCAATGATATTGCCATCGATGCAGTCAAAATCGGGATGCTTGGTGACGCGGCCGTGATCCACGAAGTCCGCGGCTGGCTCGAAGCGGTGCGTCCCGCCGTCGTGGTCCTTGACCCGGTGATGGTCGCCACCAGCGGTGACCGCCTCCTGCGGGAGTCCGCCGGGAAGGCCCTGCGCCAGCTCCTGCCGCTGGCAGACCTGATCACGCCTAACCTGCCCGAACTTGCCATGCTGCTGGGGGAGCCGGAGGCCGCTGACTGGCCCTCGGCGTTGGATCAGGGCAAGCGGCTGGCCGCTGAGTGCGGCAACACCGTGCTGGTCAAGGGTGGTCATCTGGCCGGTTCCGAATGCCCTGATGCGCTGGTGAACACCAGCGGGTTGTTGCGGCAGGACGTCATCGAGGTGCCCGGTCCGCGGGTGGAGACGGCAAACAGTCACGGCACGGGCTGTTCCCTGTCCTCGGCCCTGGCCACTGCGCAGGCCCGTACCGGTGACTGGGAGGCGTCATTGCGTGAGGTGAAGCCATGGTTGATCGAGGCGTTGACGCATTCCGACATTCTCGAAGTAGGCCACGGAAGCGGACCAGTGCACCACTTCCACCACCATGCGGGCCCGAGGCCGGGAGATTTCGCGTCGGTGCTATGGAAGGAAGCGACCCCGGAGCTTGAAGCAATCTACAAGCTCAGCTTCATTGACGGCTTGCAATCCGGCAGCCTTCCGGAAGCCGCCTTCAACTACTACCTTGCCCAAGACGCCATTTACCTCAATGGGTACTCCAGGGTCCTGGCCCGCGCCGGCGCCCTTGCTCCCAGCGAGAAGGAACAGCTGTTCTGGGCCAAAGCGTCACAGCAGTGCCTTGAGGTCGAATCGGAGCTTCACCGGAACTGGTTGAGCACCCGGGAGGCGTCAACGGCCACCGGTCCCGTCACGAAGTCGTACGTGGACCATCTGCTGGCGTCTTCGGCTTCCGGTAGTTATGCGGTGGTGCTCGCGGCAATTTTGCCTTGCTACTGGCTGTACGCAGAAGTGGGCCAGCAGCTCCATGCAGCGTACGTGGAAGCAGGGGCTCCAACGGAGCACCCTTATGCGGCGTGGCTCACGACGTACGCGGACGAGGATTTCGCTGCCGCTACCAGGAATGCGATCAACTTCACTGATGGCGCTGCGATGGCAGCTTCCGAGAGGGAAAGGGCCGCCATGGTGGAGGCCTTCGCCCAGTCCTGCCGCTATGAAACAGCGTTTTTCGATGCTCCACGGCTTCACGCGTAGCCCGATTCCTGGATCTTTCAGCGTCCGGATAAGCCGGCACTACCGCGCGTCGCGGGCTTAATCGCGTTAATTGTGCCCAAACCCTGTAGGCTGTATGGGCACGGTGCCGGGAGAGTCCGTTACAACTGGTGACGCAAGTCACGCGGTAGCCTCCGGACCCGGCCTCATTTGCAGCTGAAGGTCAAACTAGCGTAATCTTGATCTTCGGTGCTTACGCCAACACTTGGGTTATGCCCCTTGGAATTGTTCATGGGATGACTCGCGGACTTCGATCAGAAGTCCACGGCGTTGAGGCACAGCGCGAACCAGGCCTGATTCCGGTTCAAGGTTCCGCACGCAAATTTAGTTATAAACGTCGAGAGAAGTGAGTACCCAAGTGGTGTACGCGATTGTCCGCGCAGGCGGCCGCCAAGAAAAAGTTTCCGTTGGAGACTACGTAACGCTTAACCGCGTCCCCGGTGGAGCCGGCAGCACGCTTGAGCTGCCCGCCTTGCTCCTGGTTGACGGCGACAAGGTCACCTCCGCAGCTGCGGAACTGGCCAACGTCAAGGTCACGGCTGAGATCCTCGAGGACCTCCGTGGTCCGAAGATCGTCATCCAGAAGTTCAAGAACAAGACCGGCTACCGGAAGCGTCAGGGTCACCGTCAGGAACTGACCAAGATCAAGATCACCAGCATCGCGTAACTTTCGTTACCCGCTGTTCAGGTTTTTCAGTTTCCCCAGAAATTTAGAGGCAGGCATTTCACATGGCACACAAAAAAGGCGCGAGTTCCACTCGCAACGGTCGTGACTCCAACGCTCAGTACCTGGGCGTAAAGCGCTTCGGTGGTCAGGTAGTTTCCGCAGGCGAAATCATCGTTCGTCAGCGTGGAACCCACTTCCACCCGGGTGCAGGCGTCGGTCGCGGTGGCGACGACACCCTGTTCGCCCTGCAGGCCGGTGCGGTTGAGTTTGGTACTCGCCGCGGACGTCGCGTAGTGAACATCGTTGCTGCTGCAGCTGCAGAGTAACAACAAGTTCTGAACCGGTTGGGGGGGGGGGGGGGGCGGCCGCCCCCGCGGCGAGAGTACAAGATAGAGAAAGAGCATGAGGCGCCGACCGGGCCGGGGGGAGTAGACGGGGGCGCACGCAGCCAAAACC
>NZ_JAJOHP010000097.1:0-13433 GCF_021109375.1 Arthrobacter sp. AK01 | reverse complement strand
CACGGGGCGGGCGGGGGGCGGGCGCCCGGGCGGGGGCGGGGGCGGGACGAAACCCGCACCCGGTGCCGCGGGGCGGGGGCGCGCCGGGTGGCGGCCGGCCCCCCTGGGCGGGCGGGCTGCTACTTGATCAGTGCTGCTGCCTGCTCCATGAGGTCGCTGGCCGTGGCCACGCCGTTGGCGTCAGCGCCCTTGCCGGACGCCGTAGCGGAAATCAGCACCCCATCCTTGATGGCGTAAGCCATGTAGGTGGTTTGTGCCGCGCCGCTAGCTGTGGACATTTCCGTCTTGTAGGCCACAGTTCCGGGGACCGTGCTGATGCCGTCGAACTTTTCAGTGGCGACGTTCATCGATTGACCGGACATGGACAGCGTCATCTTCGCGCACTTCTCGGCCTGCGCGCCGCTCTTATCGATGCTGTCCTGGAGCTTCTGCTTATCGAGCCCGGAGGTCAAGGTCACCATGGTCATGACCCCGGATGCAGCGTCCAGATCTGCGCCGGCAGCGGTGGTTGAACCGGCGAGGGTCTCACTGCCACCCAGCGTTGCAAGGTCCTTGCACTCAGCCGGTTCGATGGTGAACATGCTCATGAGCGCCTTCATGGGATTCTCCTGGGCGAGTTCCTCACTTGAAGCAACAGTCAATTCCTTGCCAGACTTCGGCTTGATCTGCTTGACCAGTTCAACGAGCTCGTCGTTGGTGTACTGCTTGGCGGTGGTGGGCGTCGGCGACGCCGTGGCTTCGGGCGAAGCGGCATCAGTCGAGCCCGTTGACCCACCACATCCTGTCAGTGCCATCACTACCAACGCCGACATACCGACGCTCTGCAGCGCAAACTTCTTCACTCTATTTCCCCCATTGGGTCTACTTTTACGGCCGGGTGGTCCCCAGTTGAGATAACACTATCGGTCATCAACGTGTGGGCGCCGCTGGCTTGAGACGGGGGAAGTTCGCCATCCAACGTGCCTCCGCGTCCCTTTGCGGCTTTGAGTCAGGTTCGCTTGCGGCTCGCGATCAAGTCAGAGAGGTGCTGCACATCGGCGAGGTTCGCGTCCGTGGCCAGTGCAACGTAGTGGTCCATGACGGCTGGCCGGTAGCGCACTGGCAAAGTCTGTCCTGGGGCGAGTCGGGTGAGAGCGGTGATCGTTAGGCTTTCGTCTGCGATGCCGCGGAACGAGATTCCGTCGGCGGTTTCCACGTCGAGCATCAGGACGACGCGCGGGTTGCTGTTGACCTCGCGCCAGTCGACCAGAACACCGAGCGCAAGCGTCCCATTTCGCAGCTCCGCATTGCGCTTCCGCGCTTCACCGCTGAGGACCGGGTTCGGGGCGACGCCCGGGAAGCTGGGTCCGACGCCGAGCGACTCCCGACTCAAGTCCGGCCTGAGCTGCTCCATCAGGTCGTTGAGCTTCTTCTTCGAACCGAACATTCTGACCTCTCCCCCCAACAGCGGTGCCGGAATTTCGGCCTTGAGATTCGCCTCACCGCGATTCTATGTCATGGACATTCCCGGCCACGGTTGCGAATCTGGCACACCTCCCAACGTCCACGAGAATTGCCGATGGTCTGCGTAGCATTGGGCCCAACAACTCTTTGGGGGAGCAATGAATTTAGGTCCGGCCTTTGGAATCATCGGGATTCTATACGTTATCTTTGTGATCGCGATTGCCGTCCTGGCGGTGTATGCCTTGGTCTTGACCATTATCTTCTTACGGCTGCGAATCGCTGAGTTGAAGAGGGCGGCACGCTCCGAGGAGGGTTAAACCATTGCCTGGTCTTGTGCCAAGTGCAGAGTCCCTTGCTGCCCTCATCGAACTGATCGTGACCTCAGAATGGCCTCACGGGGAACAGGAGCAGGCCGAGTACTTCCAAAGGCTCGGATTTCAGCAGCATGCAATGAATGCCGATTCTCCATCAGTCCTTAGTGGCGAACTGTTGAGTCCCTATTTAGCCCCTGCAGCAGGCTCTTGGATGTCGTATAGAGGTGACTTGTTTTGCATAAACCTCTCCTTATACGAGGAGTCTTCCGGCCGATCTGCCACGTCCAGACTGGGCTACGACCTGATCCTTGCCTTTCTTAGGGCCAAATATGGTCCCCCAATGGATGAGACGAATGCGAAACCCGGAATGACCTCCGCCATGTGGAGGGTCGGGCAAACGGCCGTGGAGATGTATTTCTTCGTTGCCCCTACGCCATCGGTCCAAATCGGTGTCCTACACGCCGACCGGAGCGCAACTTTTGAAGGTCGCCGTTCCAACTGAATAGCTGGTCGTCGACTAAGCCAAAGTCAGCACCGGCAGTAAATCACCCGTGTCCACCCGCCTCCAGCCCCGCGCCAACAGCCGCCACAAACGCATCCGTCTCAGCTGACCTCCTGCTCTTCAGCCACAGCGCCGAGGTCCGCCATGCCAACGGATCACCAACCAACGGCCGCCACACAATCCCTGCAGGCAGCGGCGTCCACGGCTCCTCATTGAAATGCACCCCGCGGCCAGCCATGATCAGCCCGTGCGTGAAGTGCTGGTTGCGTGCGTGCACGATCGCGGCAGGAAGATACCCGGCGTCCCGGCACGTGTGCAGGAACGAGTCGTACAGGGTGGGCGCCATGTGCCGCGGGAAGATGATCAACGGGCTCCCGGCAAGATCGCCAAGCCGCACGGAAGAAGCAGAAGCGAGCGGGTGCGAAGCATTCATCACCACGCCCAGCGCCCGCGAGAACACCGGCCCCGACTCAAAACCCACGCTGCTCAACGGGTGACGGACCACCGCAACGTCCAGTTCGCCGTCGCGCAGTCGCTCAACCTGCTCAACGGTGGTGAGCTCGTGCAGATTCAGCAGAACGTCAGGCGCAGACGCAGCAAAAGAAGAAACCATGGTGGACAGGGCAACCGGATTGGTATCCGGCGGCACGGCCACCTGCAGGATGCCTGAAGCGCCAGGGCGGATCCGCCGCATCGACTCCTGAGCCATGGCCACGTGATCCAGCACCCCTCGGGCATGCTCAAGGAGCAAAGCTCCGGCCTCGGATAGCTCCACGCCGGTGCGTCGGCGGTGGAACAGCAGCACTCCCAGCTCCTTCTCCAGGTCCTTGATCCGCTGCGAAAGCGGCGGCTGGGCCATGTGCAAACGCTGCGCAGCACGGCCGAAATGAAGCTCTTCGGAGAGCACCACAAAGTACTTGAGATGGTGGAGGTCCATCGCCGCACCATATCAGTTTGATATCAAGCCGAGTAGATATTGATGTTAGACGGGTCACATTCCCCGATGGTCAGATGGGACTCAAGAAGCCCAACGAACCAAAGGAAACTCCCCAATGTCCCAGGATGTCCTCTTCGAACAGACCGGCCCCACCGCCATCATCACCCTCAACCGCCCGGACAAACTCAACGCATGGACCGAGGCAATGCGCAGCGAACTCATCGACTACCTCGAAGGCCTCAAGGGCAACGACGAGATCCGCGCGGTCATCCTCACCGGCAGCGGCCGGGCGTTCTGCGCCGGGCAGGACCTGGCAGAGACCGCGTCCATGAACCCCGAGGATCACGAATCCGCCGAGGCCTGGATCGACGGCTTCGATCGCCTCTACCGCGCCGTCCGCAACCTCGACCAGATCACCATCGCTGCCGTCAACGGCGTCGCCGCTGGCTCCGGTTTCCAGTACTCGCTGCTCGCGGACCTCCGCGTTGGCGACTCCAAAGTCCGCATGGGCCAGCCCGAAGTCCTCTCCGGCATCCCCAGCATCACCGGCATCTGGGCCATGTGGAGCATCCTGGGCAAGTCCAAGACCTCCCAGTTCGTCCTCACCGGCGAGCTGGTGGATGCTGCCGAGGCTCAGCGGCTCGGCCTCCTTAACTATCTGGCGGACGACGGCGGCGTGCTGGCTTACGCCAAAGACCTCGCCGCCCGCTTGAGCCTCCTTCCCCCGGGCGCAGTCCGCCTGACCAAGAACCGCCTGCGCAGCCTGGAAGACGACGACCTCAGCGACGCCATGGCAGAAGCGAAGCGCGTGCACCGCGAGGCCTACGGCACCGGCGAGCCGCAGCGCGAAATGGCCCGCTTCCTCGCCGGCCGCCGCTGATCGGACGGGACTCCACCATGAAAACCGCAACCCAAGACCGCTATACCGAACTGCGGAACAGCCACCGCTGGGAGGTTCCTGAGCTCTACAACATGGCCGTCGACGTCGCCGACCGGCACCCAAGGGACAAACGCGCACTCATCCTGGAGTCCGCCGTCGAAGGTCAACGTGAGGTGAGCTGGGGCGAGATCCAGGACCGTTCCCGCCAGATCGCCGCCACCCTCCAAAAGGCCGGCATCAAGAAGGGCGACCGCGTCGCCGTCCTGCTGCCGCAGCGTTCCGACACCCCGGCCGCCTACTTGGGCGTGCTGCGGACCGGCGCCATCCTGGTCACGATGTCCCTGCTCTGGGCAGCGGAACCGATCCGGTTCCGGCTGGAGGACAGTGGCGCGTCGGTGATCATCGCCGAAGAGTCCGCGAAGCCCTTGTTCAAGGACTACGAGGGTACGTTCATCGACATCGACAGCCCGGCCATCACTCAAGCGCCCACCGAATTCCAGGACGTCGAAACCACAGCCGACGACCCCGCCCTCATCTTCTACACCTCGGGCACCACCGGCCGTGCGAAAGGAATCGTCCACGCGCACCGGACCCTGCTCGGCCACAACGAATTCGAGTACTGCCACCAGATCGGCGACGGCGATGTGTTCTACGGTGCGGGGGACTGGGCATGGTCGCTGGCCAAGCTCATGGGCCCGCTCCGGCTTGGCGCAACGCACCTGGTCTTCCGGCCCAACGGCGGCTTCGACCCGGCAGCCCTTCTAGACAGCATGAGCCGCCACCGCGTCACCAGCGCGCTGGTGAACCCGACCTTCCTGCGGAAGATGCGCGAAGACGTGCCCGACGCCGGTACCCGCTTCCCGCTGCACCTGCGGACAGTTTGCTCGTCCAATGAGCCGCTAACGCCGGACCTGATCACCTGGTTCGAAGCGCAATACGGCGTGACGCTGCTGGACTACTACGGTTCCACCGAGTCCTACCCGCTGCTGGGCAACTATCCGGATGTTCCCGTGAAACCCGGGTCCATGGGGCGTCCACTTCCTGGATGGGAAGTCCGCCTGCTGGACGACAACGAGCATGAAGTAGCCACGGGCGAGACCGGCGAGATCTGCCTCCGCGCGCGATCCAACCCGCAATTTCCCTTGGGATACTGGAACATGCCGGAGGCGTCCGCCACCGCATTCGGAGGCGGTTGGTACCACACCAAGGACCAGGCCTATACGGACGATGACGGCTACTTCTGGTTCCTGGGGAGGACCGACGACGTCATTAAAACGTCCGGATACCGTGTGGGGCCCTATGAGCTGGAGGCAGTCATTCGCGAACTCGATCCCGTCAGGGACGTGTCGGTCACCGGAGTGCCCGACGAGCTCCGCGGCCAGTCCATCAAGGCATGGATCGAACTGATGCCCGGTCACGCTGGGGGAGCGGACCTGAGCGAAACCATCGTGGCGCACGTGAAGGAGAACTTCTCCCGCTTCGCCTACCCACGATTCATCGAATACGTCACCGCGCTGCCGAAGTCCGCCACTGGAAAAGTCCAGCGGGCCCAGCTCCGCGAACTCCCACACGTTGTAGCCTCTCCCCGCCTCGAAGGACAACAATCATGAATACGATGACCGAGAAAGTTGCAGACACTGAGTCTTCCCCCCGGCGCAGCCTGAAGCGCGTCGCCGCGGCAGCCGCCGTCGGAAATTTTGTCGAATGGTTCGACTCCGCGGCGTATGCGGTCATGTCCGTCACCATCGCGAAACTCTTCTTCCCGGATTACTCCACGACGGCGTCACTCCTGGCCGTGTGGGCGATCTTCGCCGGCGGCTTCATCGCCAGGCCGCTCGGGGCGGCTTTCTTCGGACGCTACGGTGACCGGATTGGCCGCAACAAGATGCTCGGCCTGTGTGTGCTGATCATGAGCGCGGCGACGTTCTGCATCGGTATCCTGCCCACGTTCGCGGTGATCGGTGTCTGGGCGCCGATCCTGTTGTTCGTGTTCCGCGCGGTCCAGGGCTTCACCACCGGTGGCGAGTACACGGGTTCGTCCGCTTTCATTGTTGAGTACGCTCCCGAAGGTAAGCGGGCGACCTACGCCAGCATCATTCCGGCCACTGTCGGACTGGCTTCGGTTGCGGGGGCTTTGCTGGGTGTTGCGATCACTTCCACGTTGAGCCCTGCTGATTTGCAGGCGTGGGGCTGGCGAATTCCGTTCCTGCTCGCGGCACCGCTGGGTCTGATTGGGCTGTATATCCGGTCCCGTGTGGATGACACTCCGGTGTTCCGCGGGTTGGAGAAGACCGGTGAGGTGGCAAAACGCCCCCTTGGCGACGCTTTCCGGATGTGCTCGCGCCAGATCTTCACGCTCTTTGGCTACAGCATCACCAACGCCATCGCGTACTACCTGATGAGCAGCTACATGATCGCCTACATGACCTCGAGCCTGGGCTACTCTTCGGCTGAATCGATGATTACCAGCGTGATCACCATGCTTGTCTACACCGCGGTTTGCCCGTTGGCAGCTCGTGCCAGTGACCGGTACGGCCGAAAGCGGATGCTGCTGGTGGCCTGTGTGGGCTTCGTGGTGCTGACCATTCCGGCGTTCTCCATCATGCCGCTGGGGCTCGGGTTCGCGATCCTGGGGACCAGTGTCCTGGGTGCATTGGTAGCCGTGATCGGAACATCAAACGTGCCTGCTTTGGTGGAGATGTTCCCGTCATCCGTCCGTGCTTCGGGATCAGCCATTGGGTACACCCTGGCTTACGTGCTGTTCGGTGGAACCGCTCCCTTCGTGGCCACCGGCTTGGTGGCTGGCTTCGGAACCCCGCTGGCCCCGGCCTTCTACCTGATGGGCATGGCGCTGGTATCCGCTGTGGTGGTTGTCCTATTCTTCCGGGAGACCAAGGACCTGTCCCTGTCGCGGACCACGGTTCTGTAGTTTTTGCACCTGTGAGAGAGGTCGGGTCGGGCGCACGTCAGCGCCCCACCCGACCTCTTTCTTGTGCACGAAAAAAGTGCGTACCCGCCCGGCGATTTATGCGCAGTTGTTGGTCGCATGGTCGAACTCAGGTGGATGGATCTCAGGCAGAGCCTATCCCAGCCTCACAACAAACTCTTCAACCCTGGCGAATACCTCGGCTTGGGCTTGCTGGGAGGCCCGCCAATCGTCAGGGATCTGCAATGAGTGGTCGGCCCCAGGCACCTCAAAGAACGTTCCTGCACTCTCTGATTTACGTCCTTCATCCCAGCTCGTCCAGCGAACCTCCGATGAAGAGGTCGTCCTTCGACGATGCGCAGATGGTGCTTCTGAGCCGCTCATCAGTGAGCAACGGGGTCAGCCAGATGCCAGGGGTACGGGTCTCCTCCGCCCAAAGGATGGGCAAAGTGCTGAACGACTTGGCGACGATTTTGGTTTTTCCCGGACAGCCGTGGAGGCTTTTTGCCCAGGTGAAGGATTCCACGAGGCATGCTACTTGGCGCGGGCGAGTGCCCCCGGAAGGGCAAAAGAATTGATAGTTACGTGTCATTAGCAGTCCGAGACGTCTTCTACACTAGGGAAAATGCCCAGACGATGGCGTCCTGAGGCCTGGGCCCTGGGGGAGGACAAATGACAGAAATCGTGACGTGGAAGTCCATGAGCCCGGCCGAGGTCTGTGACCTCATGGACTTCTGGGCTGCCGCTGCGTGGCCGCTGACGCGGGACGAAGTGCAGCGCCTCGCCGTCGAGCGTTATGGCTGGAGCATCGAGGTGGAGGACGACGTTCCCTACCTTATGAACACGGTATCGGGCTTCACTATCCCGGACGTTTCGACGATTGGTAGCGAGGGAGCTCTCAGCTACATCAGCCTGCGGATCTCTGACGTAATCCGTAGGATCACGCCGGAATCAACTGAATTCCTCGGGGACAACTTTGCGCTCATGGTGCGTGAAGGAACGGAGCGCTGGGGAAAGCAGCTGATGCGAGCGTCTGCGGGCTCGGAGTCGGCGAGCTGGTGCTTGTCCTCCGGTGCGCGCATCTCATTGAATTGCCATCCGAAGAGCCTCAGCGCAATGTTCCAGACGCCGCAGGGCGTCGAGCTCGACCGGAAGTCGGGGAACTGAGGTGGCTCGCGCCAAAAGGCTCCAACGCCGCTCTCCTGAACCTCCGCCGTCGAAGTTTCTGGCCCCAGGCACCTATGCCGTGTACGACGGCGTCGAGGTCCGACTGTCTACAAAGGGCCAGGGCTGGGAGCTCTGGAGCAAAGAGCGAACTGCGGGCTTCACCAGAGACGAGTATGGCCGGTATGTGCGGCGAGTCACCGTGGGGGACCCGCTGGAGTTGGAGTGTTTCAGACTCGAGTATCACGGCACCTACCGTGGCATCACCATTGCGGTCCAATCGCCTGAAGGGCCGGTGATGGCCTGGACGAACGATTCGACGTCAGTTGCTGAGGGGTTTCGGCAGGTCGATCGTGGTGAATACAGGAAGTCCATCCCCTTGGGCGACCCCGACCTCCGTATCACCACCACGCGAACTCCCTTTCCCATGCCATGGAGGAAGACCACATGAGAGACCTCATAAGACCGGGACGTTATGCCGTTCTTGACGGCGTTGAGTATCAGCTCCAGCCCCGAGGAGATGTTTGGGTGCTGTGGACGGATCAGCCAACGCCGGGATTCACTGCTTTGGGTAAGCGCGGATTCATCCGGGAGATCGGTCGGGAGGAGCAGTTGGAGTGCCATGAAGTCGTTCGTCGTGGCACTTATCGAGGCTTGATCGTCGAAGTCCGTCTGAGTGGCCCACACGGACTCATGGTGAGCACTCTGGAACCCTCAGCTGGTGACGAGGGGTTTGAACGACTTGATCCCCGTGATCCGGATCGGGTCAAAAATATCCCTCATGATGACCCGGACCTCCATTTCAGCACTGTCAGAAGACGGGTGCCGATGCCGTGGACTGAGCGGAAGCCAAGCGAGCAGGCTGCGTTCGACTGGAACGACTTCCGCGATCGACTCGCAGCTACCCTCCGATCCGTATCGGATCGCGCCTATCTGATCATCGCCTCTGACGTGTACCCCAACCGGTATGTGCAATTCGCGGGGCAGGGCGACCGTCTTGACGCCGAGGCTCCAGGAAAGGATGTAGCGGTTAACGCCGACGAGTCCGTGCTGAGGGACGCCGGCTGGCAGGCACCCGGCCTTGCGCAGCCGAACTGGTCCTCCGTTCTGCCGCTTCCAGCGTTGACCTCGGAGTACCGTGAGCTCGCGGAGCGGTGCGTCGCCGCATTGCGGAGCTCCTACGGCTTTAAGAGTCCTGATGAGCTCAGCTATCGGGCCTGGCGGGAGGCAGAGCAGATACCAGTAGGACAGACCTGGTCCGCAGAACGGGTAGCCCGGATGAACCCCGGTTCCGCTTCCTTGGACCTCCCCGGTCTGGGGCTCGACTCGAACCACGTCGACGCAAAGGGGACTGTGGAACGAGAGCGCCGACCCAACGTGTTCGTCAGCGCCCTGGACCACCCTCTGGTCGAGCAAATTCTCAATACCCTGCCCATGAAGGCGATCAACCCTCGCGTGAAGCTCAGCCTGCTCACCCACCCCGACGCGGTTCTGGAATGGAGAAACCTGTCGACGACGAAGGTCATCGCCGTGACCGACGATGGCACTCTGGAATTGCGCCATGCCGGCCTCAACCGCACGAAGGTAGTGGCCCGGGCTGACTCTGTGCGGCCCTTCGCCCTTGACGTGGTGCAGGGGATGCTCTGGCCGGAGAAGCAGATAGCCACCTTTGAGGATGCACCTGGGGTTGATGTAAAAGTCGGGCCCCATGGTACGCAGATTCATTGGGGACGCGGTCATTGGGTGGATTTCATCGGCGGCTTCGAGACCTTCCGTGCGGCCTACCCTCTGATTCACTTGCTCAACGCCACGGACGCCGAGATCGCCGAGTCAATCGAGGCCGATGACGGCAGACCCCTTTTCCGCGTGGGTGAGACGTTAAAGGATGCCGCTGCCGCGGCCGGGTACGATTTCAACTTTTTCAGCTATTCCGCGTGGAGGGTCTGGATCGAACGAGCGAAGAACGCTACCCCCGGAAAAGGACGAAACATATGACCTGGAAATCAATGCCCCCTGCTGAGCTCTGCGACATCATGGACTTTTGGATTGCAGCCCCTTGGCCGATGTCGAAGGATGAGGCCCAGCAACGTGCAGTGGAGCGGTTCGGGTGGACCATCGAAGTGGAGAACGACACGCCATATCTAATGAACACAGTCTCCAACTTCACCACCGCTGATGTCATGACCATCGATTACAAAAACGTGATGATGGATTTGAGCCTCGACACGTCGGACACCATCCGGGAGGTGACATCGGAGTCCACCGCATTCCTCGGCGACGCCCATACGCTCATGGTCCGTGAGGGCGAAGCACGGTGGGGAAAGCCGAAGCTGGAGCACTTCGAAGAGACCACAACAGCGCTATGGAACGTCGACGGCGGTGCAATAGTCTCCTTCAGCTTCCTCCCCAGGGGTCTCTCTGCTGAATACGAGACACCGCAGGGTGCAGAACTGGAGCGGAAAAGCGGCGATCGATGACGTGTGCAGGAGCGCTCGCTGATCAGCGTGCGTTTTCCCTTTGCTGGTCGGGCGAAACCTCATGGCCGCTTACGTGGAAGTGACCGTACCGGCGTAGGCAAAGGTACATACCGATGAACGTGGCAAAGCCCAGGACCGGCCCCGCCCATCCAACGATTGAGGAGCCGCGCAGAAGTGTGCCTACCACGGCGAAGACGGTAGCCATGATGACAATCGCCGGGCTGTCCGGACCTGGCTTGTACTGAACTTTCCGGCCGATCTGCCCATAGAGCAAGCCCACAACTAAGGGAAAAACGATGCAGACCCCGCCAGCCACCAAGAGCCAGGGAATTGGGGCCAGCGTCGCCATGCCGATTGTCAGTCCGTACCAACCCGCCAACGTCAACCAATAACCGGTGGCACTCTTGCCATGGATCTTCATAGTGTTATGACGCCCCCATCATCGGGTGCCCAGCATAGCCACTGATGAATCACACCCGGAGTCACAAGGCTCACAGTCACCGGCCGCCGCTACTTCCCAGGCTTCCGACTACACCGCGTCTTGCTCCCTTCCCCGCGTACACGCGGCGCCCAATGAAGAAGGCCAAGGAACTGGCAACTAGGAGGACTGCGCAGCTGACAATCAGCTCGGCCGCCGAGACGTTTCCGAAAGCGTTCCTGAAGAGCAGGGTGCTGGGGGCCGTCGGTGGAAAGAACGTGAACAGCTGAACAATCTGGGATCCAGGCTCCTCAGATAGCAGGCCCAAGGCGTAACCCGGGGCGAACATCAGAATGACGAATAGCGTGGCGAAGGCCGAACCTTCACGGACGCTTCGAAGCCGTGCGCCGATAGCTGCGTGAATGGAGACCATGAACACTACGCCGAGCAGAAGGATTAGCAGCCCTACAACCATTTTGGAGCCATCCAACACCCAGGTTTGGAATGCCGGTAGGGGCAATCCGAGGTCCCGGCCCACGGCCACATAGACCACCACCATCGGCAGAGACATGCTCAGGAGCTGAACCAGTCCCAGGACAGCGGTGGTCAGGATCTTGGTTGCATAGACACTCGCCGGGGATGTATCCAGAAAGAGCACCTCACGGATTTTCTGTTCGCGCTCCTCAGCGAAGCTGGACATGATCTGGTTGCCAAGAAAAATGGTCACTACGAAGTACAGGAGCAGGAAGAGCAGAGGAGGCACCACGGAAGACAACCCTGGATCGGCACTGCCATTCCGGTAGCCAACACGATTGACCTCAATGCTGCCGGTCAAAGGCTTGGCTAGCTCAGGTAGTGCGGCACTTCTGATCGTGGAAATTTGCAACAGGTGGCGGGCCAGGGGCGTAGACCGTTGGTCGCCTACCAGTCCTTTGTTGTTCTCGTAGATGTCAATGCGGCCATTTGCGGGATTGACGGGGAAAACCAGCAGTGTCTGTGTTCTTCCTTCCTCAACGTCATGGATGGCTGAAGCAACATCAAAAACCTGGGTTCCACCTGACTCTTCGGCAAGTTTTACGTCTATCACGCCGCCGGGATCCACGTAGTTGAAGTCCATCACGCCCACCGTGCTGTTTGCGGCGTTCTTTTCTGCGGCTGCAGTGCCAACCTGTGCCAGAATCACCAAAACGATGACAACGAGTGGAACCGCTAACGTGGCTCCCCAGTAGCTTTTCCTTTTGAAGTGGCGTTTGAGTTCGAAAGTGAGAAGGGTCCAGTTTGGCATGACCATCAGTTCAAGGATCCCAACTGTGCTGAATCGCCATATACGCCCACGAATATCTCGTCGAGGCTCGACAACCGCGTGCTGAAGTCTGTCACCTTAACTCCGGAATTGAGCAGCCGACCCAACAGCTGGTTCGCCGAATCGATCTCGTGCCGTGAGTCCAGCAGGAGGGTGCCATTCTCTGGCATCTCTACATTCCACTCACTGGCGTGCGGCGGAAGAACACCTGTGTAGCTCAATGCGGTACGGCGCCCACCGAGCTTCTGCTTGGCTTCCTCCACTTCGCCTGCAAAGTGTTGCTTGCCCTTGCGGAGAAAGAGGACATTGTTTGTGAGCTCTTCAACTTCATGCATTTGGTTTGTCACCAGAATAAGAGTGGCACCGCGGAGGAGATGCCGTTCCAGGTAGGTCTTAAAGATGGCCTGGTTTACAGGGTCGAAGCCGCGCGTCGGCTCATCCAGGACCAGAAGGTCAGGGTTGCCAACGAACGTGATTCCCAGATGGATCTTCTGCTGCTGACCGTTGGACAGTGTTTGGATTGGTGATCGTGCATGCGGGGCCAACCCGACGTCGTCGAGGTACTCGTACGCCTGCGAACTGGCGTCATGATGTGTGAGGCCGCGAAGTTTCCCGAACAACCGCAGCACGTCCAGAGGAGTATCGCGTTGGAAGTTGCCACGTTCCTCCGGCAGGTAGCCGACGGTGCATGGATGGCCGGCGTCGTAGGGTTGGCCGGCTATGTTTGCCGTACCTTCGCTGGCATTCAGCAGTCCTAGGAGACAGCGGACCAGTGTGGTCTTTCCCGAGCCATTCGGCCCTATGATCGCCAGTGATCCCCCGGCTTTCACAGAGAAGGAGACGTCGTTCAAGGCCTGGAATTGCCCGAAGTTCTTGGAGAGGTTCTCAACGTTGATGAAATTCATGCGTCCTCAATCGGGGTCACTTCGCGTTGGAGAAGCGGGGGCCGGCCCGGGGCCGGGGGGGGGGGGGGGGGCGGGGGGGGGGGGGGAATGGGGGGGGTGGTTGTTTTGGCCCCCAAGTACAACCGACCCCCACCGGGCCGGGAGGGGGGGGGGGGGCCGCGGGG
>NZ_JAJOHP010000096.1:0-13879 GCF_021109375.1 Arthrobacter sp. AK01 | reverse complement strand
TTTGCCCCCCCCCCCGCCGGGGGGCCCCGGGTCCCCCGGCCCCCCCCGCCCCCCCCCCCGCTTTTTACCCTCCCCCCCCCCCCCGGGCCCCCCCCGGGCGCGGCCCGCTTCTTGCGTTAACTGCGGCTGCTGGAGAACAGCGGCTGCTAGACCTCGGGGCGCCGTTCGACCACCGTTTCAGGGGCCGTGCGCCGCTCGACTACGGTCCTGCGGGTCCTGCTGGACATCGCGATGGAAATGATGAGTCCAACGACGCCGACCACCATCAGGATGTAGCCCACCAGGACCTGGTCCAGGAAGGGGATGAGTCCGGGGGCGAGCGCGAAGGCCAAAATGGCTCCGACAGCAATCAGGGCAATGGAAGAACCGATTCTCATAGCGTGCTCCTCGTGTCCGTTCGGCGCATGGTCAGGGAACTCCGGCCGAATCTGTACCGTCAGCATACTTATGATCTATGGCCTCCACCAGACATTGCGCCACCGCACCAATCAGTGTCCGTAGCGGGCGGCCAGCCTGGCGATGGCATCTTCCGGGGTTGGCGCAGGCCCGAACACCTGCTCCTGCCGGGTGGTGTCCGCAATGTATTTTCCGGTCTCGAACCACGCCACCATGCTTGCCATATCGCCCACCAGCGGAAGGATCTTCGACGTGACCTTGCCAAGCCCGGCGATGGCACCCGCCGGCACGGTCATGACCTTGATCGGCTTGCCTGCCCGGCGCCCCGCCACCTCCGCAGCTTCCTGGATGCTCACAGGCCGGCTCCAGCCAATGTCGATGCGCTCCCCCTCGACGATGTCCGCGTCAACAGCCTCCGCGAGGTACCGCGCTACGTCGCTGGCCAGGACGAACGTCAGCCGCGCGTCCTTCGAACCCAGCCACACGAAGCGCCCCTTCGCGAACGGGTCTCCGCCCATCCCGACCGCCTGGTCAAAGAAGGCGCCCGGCCGGAGGGCCACGAACGGAACACCAAGCTCCTCGAATTTATCCTCGGCGAGCTTCTTGTTCCAGAAATGCGGGATCTGCGGAGTTTGGTCGCTGGTGACAATGCTGATCAGCACGAATCGGGGCACGCCGGCCTGTTTGGCAGCGACCGCCAGGTTGCTGTTCCCGTAGGTATCGATCGCCTTGGCGTTCTTGTCGTTCCGGGTATAGCCGGCCGCGGTCGACACCACCGCTGAAACTCCCGTCATCGCGGCAATCAAGGAGGCGGCGTCCAACATGTCTCCGCGCGCAATCTCAACGCCTTTGGCCTCAAGCTTGGCGGCATTGGACTTTGGCCTCACCAGTGCGCGGACTTTCTTACCGCCCTTGAGAAGCTCGTCCACCACTTGGCCACCCAGGAATCCCGTGGCACCAATAACAAGGACAGGCAGGTCTTCGGCCACAATTTCTCCTTAGGGTTTTGTTCCTAGCTCAGTGGTAGCACGGGGCCGGGATCCCGGCTAGACCCCAAATCGCCAAGACAACCAGTGCACTCTTGGTGCAGTATTATGCACTTATGGATGAAAGCACCACTACCCTTTCCCTGGCCATCGGCGCCAGGGTCAAGCAGGAACGCCAAACCCGCGGCTGGACCCTTGACCAGCTGGCTGCGGCCGCCGGCGTGAGCCGCCGCATGATCGTCAATGTGGAGCAAGGCGCGGCGAACCCCAGCATCGGCACGCTGCTTCGGATCAGCGACGCCCTGGGCGTCGGGCTACCGGCGCTGGTGGAGCCGCCGCTCCCGAAGCCGGTCAAAATCACCCGGAGCGGCGAAGGCGCCGCACTGTGGACCAGCGGGCAGGGCGGCCGGGGAATACTGGTGGCCGGAACCGAGTCGCCGGACGTGGTGGAACTGTGGGACTGGACCCTGGGCCCCGGCGACAGCCATGGCAGCGAGGCACATGCCCCGGGCACCAAGGAACTCCTGCAGGTTCAGGCCGGCACCGTGACCGTCGATGCAGGGGAACAAATGGTGACCCTCGAAGTGGGCGACTCCATGACTTTCCCCGGCGACGTTGCCCACTCCTACGCCAACCAAGGCACCGGGCCAGCCAGATTCATCCTCGCAGTGTTTGAGCCGGGCGTGGGTTCGGGGCACCGGCAAGAGGCCGATAACCCCGGCCAGGGCACCAGCTCGTGAGCGCCCCCAAAGGCGGCCCCATTCCGCCCTGGGGACTCGCCGTGGCAGCGATGCTCTCGGTGCAGCTGAGCTCCGCCTTGTCCGTGGGGCTCATCGCCGAGGTCGGCCCGGCCGGAACGGCGTGGCTGCGGCTCAGCCTGGGAGCCATCATCTTCCTGGCCATCGCCCGGCCACCGCTGCGCTCCGTTCGCCGGCACGACGTCCTGCCGCTCCTGGGACTTGGCATCGCTACCGGACTGATGACCATCATGTTCCTGGCCGCCGTGGAGCGAATCCCTTTGGGCACCACGGTCGCCATCGAATTCCTTGGCCCCCTGACGGTCGCGGCGGTCCGCAGCCACAACCGCCGGGCCCTGGCGTGGCCACTTCTTGCGCTGCTGGGAGTCGTCCTGCTCACCGAGCCCTGGCACGGCCACGTCGACCTGCTGGGCGTCATGTTCGCAGCCATTGCCGCGGCCGGATGGGGCGCATATATCCTGCTGACGCAATTGATCGGCGATCGCTTCACAGGAATCGGGGCTCTCTCGCTGACGGTCCCCATTGCCGCCGTGACGGCCGCCGTCGTCGGAATTCCGCAGGCAGTGGGCCACCTCAACTGGGGCATCCTCGCGGGCGCGCTGGGCGTAGCCATCCTGATGCCGGTACTGCCGTTCGTGTTGGAGCTGAAGGCGTTGCGCCGCATGACCTCCACTGCGTTCGGCACACTGATGTCGCTGGAGCCCGCATTCGGAGTCCTTCTGGGGTTGTTGGTGCTGCACCAACAACCGTCCCTCATCCAGTTCATCGGCATCGCGCTGGTTGTCTTCGCCGGTGCCGCCTCCCAGCGCGGCGGCAACCGGAACACGCCGCCCTTGGCCGAGCCAACCACCGTGGCGCCCGCGCCGGCGGCAGTATCAGCCGCCCGCCCCAGCACGGTGGGTAAACCCCCGACGGCGACCGGCCGCGGTGGTGCGTTCCCTGTGTCGGGCAGCGCGGACCTCAGATGGTGATGGCCACCTTGCCACGCACGTTGCCCGCATCGAAGTAGCGCATGGCCTCCGGGACCTGCGCCAGCGGATAGCTGCGGTGGATGGCCGGCGTGATGGTTCCGGCGTCCAGGAGCCCGGCTAGGAGCTCAAGATCTGCAGCCTTCTGCGTGCCCACGATCATGGTGAGCCGCTGGCGGATGAAGGGGGAGAGCGCCACTGCGCGGAGCTGCCTGTCCATGCTTCCCGTCCACGTGCCGCCTTCCTCACCCCCGGTGATCACGGCCATCCCCGCCGATGTGAGTGACCGGCGTAGACGCGAAACGGAGGGGTTTCCCGCGATGTCGAGGATGACGTCGTACTGCACGGATCCGTCAGCGAAACCCTGCTGGGAGTAGTCGATGACATGATCGGCGCCGAGGGCACTCACCATGTCCACCTTCGCTGTGCTGGCCACTCCGGTGACTTCAGCACCGGCTGCCTTGGCGAGCTGCACCGCGTAGCTGCCTACTCCGCCCGAGGCTCCGGTGACCAGGACTTTGACCCCCTGCGATGACGGGCCGCGGCCGGGGTCGATGCCGCCCGCGCGCAAGGCGATCAGGGCGGTGCAGGCGGACACCGGCACCACTGCCGCCTGCTCGTAGCTGATGTTGTCCGGCTTGTGGGCCAACTGGCTTTCACGGGCAGCGGAGTACTCGGCGAAGGTCCCTTTCCCCGACCCGAAGACGTGGTCGCCCACGGAGAACCGGGTTACTTTCGCGCCAACGGCCTCCACGGTGCCGGCGAGGTCCAGCCCGGGAACAGGGTTCTTCGGGGTCTTGAAACCGTAGACCGGGCGCAACGCATACGGCAGGCCCGTGGTGAGGTGCCAGGTACCGCGATCGAGCCCGGCGGCATGGACCTTCACCAGCACCTCATTCTCTGCGATGGCGGGCCGTGGGACCCGTGCTTCATGGAGGACATCGGCGGGACCGTAACCCTCCTGCACAATGGCCCGCATGGTTGGACCCGGCAACGCCTGATTCTTGTGGTGACGGGATTCCTTGGCTTGCTGACCAGTGGTCATGGCCGGACCTTTCAGTACTTGTGGGGCTGGGGCTTGCGGTTCTTCGTACGCTGTACCAATGAGATTACCGTACACTGTACTAAACCGCTAGAGGCCAGCCCTGAACCAAGGAGTCCCGTGTCCCCCGCAGCATCCCAGCGACTCTCCCTCAGCCGGGAGCGAGTGCTTGAGTGCGCCGTTGCCCTCGCCGACGAGTCGGGCATAGCGGGACTGACAATCCGCACGCTCGCCCAGAGCATGGGAACCAAACCCATGTCGCTCTACTACTACGTGGCCAACAAGGACGAGATCCTGGATGGCATCGTGGACATGGTCTTCAGTGAAATCGAACTGCCGGCGCCCGATGGAAACTGGCGCGAGCAGATGCAGCTGCGGGCCCACCGCATGAGATCTACGCTCAGGCGCCATCCCTGGGCCGTCGGGCTGCTGGAAAGCCGGACAGCGCCCGGCCCGGCAACCCTCCGCCACCACGAAGCAACGCTTGCGACGCTGCGGAGTGCAGGATTCTCCGTGCAGCTGACCGCCCACGCCTATGCACTCCTGGACAGCTACATCTACGGATTCGTCCTCCAGGAAGCTGCCCTTCCTTTCGAAGGCCGCGACACCGCCGCCGAGATCACCAAGCCCATCATGGAACGCTTCGCCACAGGTGAGTATCCGCACATGGTGGAGATCGCCGTCGAACATGTCCTCAAACCCGGCTACGACTTTGGCGACGAATTCGGGTTCGGCCTGGACCTCATCCTTGACGGCCTCAGCCGTCTGGCAGGAGACGCGGACTAGGATCTGATCCATGGCCAGGATTGAGGACTACGCGATCATCGGGGACTTGAACACCGCCGCCTTGGTGGGGCGGAGCGGATCCATTGACTGGATGTGCCTGCCACGGTTCGACTCTCCCGCCTGCTTCGCGTCCTTGCTGCACACTCCCGACGCCGGCCGCTGGCTCCTGGCTCCCGCCGGCACGCCCGACGGCGGCAACTGCACCCGCCGCCACTACCGCGAGGACACCCTCGTCCTGGAAACGGAGTGGGAAGTGGACGGCGGCGCTGTCCGGGTCATCGACTTCATGCCGGTCCGCGACGACGCCGTGGACCTGGTGCGGATCGTGGAGGGCATATCCGGCCAGGTGGACATGCACATGGAGCTGGTCCTGCGCTTCGACTACGGCAGCGTGGTGCCGTGGGTCCGGCACAGCAAGCACGGCATCAGCGCAGTGGCGGGGCCGGACTCGGCCTATCTCACCACCCACGCCCCGCTTGAAGGCCGGGACAAGCGAACGTACAGCGACTTCACCGTCCGCGCAGGCGACAGGGTTCCGTTCGTGCTGCGCTGGGCACCCAGCCACGAACGGGAACCACGGCGGATCGATCCCTTTCGAGCGCTCGAAGCAACAGAGTCGTTCTGGCTGGAATGGATCGGCCGCAGCGAGATGGCAGGGAAGTACAAGGAGCCCGTGGAGCGGTCCCTGATCACCCTCAAAGCGTTGACCTATGCGCCAACCGGGGGCATCGTGGCCGCCGCGACGACGTCCCTGCCCGAGCAAATCGGCGGACCCCGCAACTGGGATTACCGATACTGCTGGCTCCGCGATGCCACCCTGACCCTGCAATCCCTGTTGGCGGCCGGCTACACCGAGGAGGCATCCGCGTGGCGGGACTGGTTGCTGCGCGCTATCGCCGGTGACCCATCGGAACTTCAGATCGTGTACGGACTCGACGGCGCGAGGAGACTCCCGGAAGCGGACATACCGTGGCTCTCCGGTTACGAAGGGTCCATGCCGGTGCGCACCGGAAACGCTGCGGCTCCCCAGCTTCAACTGGATGTGTGGGGTGAAGTCCTGGATGGCCTCTCCCTGACGCGCGCGGCTTTCCAGGACGGCACCGTGGACAACTCCTGGGACATCCAGGTCGCCCTGATGGAGTATCTCGAAGGAGCCTGGGACCAGCCGGACAACGGACTCTGGGAAATGCGCGGACCGAGGCAGCACTTCACCCACTCCAAGGTCATGGCATGGGTGGCTGCGGATCGGATGGTCAAGGGCGTGAGGACCTCCGGGCTGCCCGGCCCGGCCGACAGGTGGGCGGCCCTCCGCAGCGAAATCCACGCGGACGTTATGACCAAGGGATTTGACGAGGAACTCAACACCTTCGTCCAGTCCTACGGCAGCAAGGACCTGGATGCGAGCCTGCTCCTCATCCCGCGCGTCGGATTCCTCCCGCACCGCCATCCAAGGGTCGCCGGAACGGTAGCAGCAATCCAGGAAGGACTGACCGACGACGGCCTGGTCCTCCGATACAGAACCCAGTCCGGACACGACGGCCTGCCCGGCGACGAAGGAGTGTTCCTGGCCTGTTCGTTCTGGTTGGTGGATGCACTGCTGGGCATTGGCCGCTCAGGCGAGGCCACCAGGCTCTTTGAGCGGCTGCTCACCCTCCGCAACGACGTTGGTTTGCTAAGCGAGGAGTGGGACCCCCGAACCCAGCGCCAACTCGGCAACACTCCCCAGGCGTTCAGCCACTTCCCCCTCATCCACAGCGCCCTGCAGTTGCACCACGGAGAGGCCCATAAGAGCGACACTCCGCTCGGCCACCCCAAACACCCGGGGCAATCCAGCGGCTCTACCCTTCGGAATGATCCTCGCCTTCGCTAACGGGCGGTTCGCCCTTATGGCTCGCTTCCTCCAGATGAAGGTCCAGCTTGCGCTCGGCCTCACGCCGCCGCTGGCCGATGGTCCGCATCTGCTGGGTTGTGGGGTCTCCCCTGTCCTCCAACGCTCCGCCTGACGGCGCGGCGGGCTGCACATTCTCTTGTTCGCCCATAAGTAAATCGTCCCATCGCCACTGCTTTTGCGATAGCAGCAATTGCTTGCTTGGGTGGCTGGCCCCCGACCGGTAGCGTGAGCCACAGACAGGTTGCCCCGCTGCGGGCGAACGATTCCAAGGAGCTGGCCCATGAGCAGATCCCACCGAGCGTCACACCACCAACCGGACACCGCCGTCGAACTCAACCCCCTGTTCAGCAGGCCCGGTGAATCCACTATCTTTCCCCGCTTCACCCTGCCGGACGGCGAATCCCTGCCGGGCACCGCGTACCAGGTAGTCCACGACGAAGCCATGCTGGACGGGAACTCCCGGCTGAACCTGGCGACGTTTGTCGGGACGTGGATGGAAGCGGAAGCAGCGAAGCTCTACGCCGAGACGTTCGACAAGAACATGATCGACAAAGACGAGTACCCCCAAACGGCGCTCATCGAAACCCGGTGCTGGCGGATGCTGGCGGATTTGTGGAACGCCCCCGACCCCGAGAAGAGCATCGGCACCTCCACCATCGGGTCCTCCGAAGCCTGCATGCTGGGCGGCTTGGCCTTGAAGCGACGCTGGCAACATGCCCGGCGGGCCGCAGGTGAGTCCACGGAGAAGCCCAACCTCGTCCTTAGCTCGGCGGTCCAGGTGTGTTGGGAGAAGTTCTGCAACTACTGGGACGTGGAGCCTCGTTTCGTCCCGGTCTCCACCGAACATCCCACGCTGGACGGCCACGACCTGGACCAGTACGTGGATGCGAACACCATCGGCGTTGTGGCCATCCTGGGCGTGACCTACACCGGCTTGTACGAACCGGTGGAGCTGATCTCCAATGCGTTGGACGACATCCAGGCACGCCGCGGCCTGGATGTCCCGATCCACGTGGACGGCGCTTCCGGAGCGATGGTGGCCCCGTTCCTGCAACCCGAAACCGTATGGGATTTCCGGCTCCCGCGCGTAGCCTCGATCAACACCTCCGGCCACAAATACGGACTGGTGTATCCCGGCCTCGGATGGGTGGTGTGGCGGGACGCAGCGGCACTCCCCGAGGACCTGATCTTCCACGTCAGCTACCTCGGCGGGGACATGCCAACTTTTGCGCTGAACTTCTCACGGCCCGGCGCCCAGGTCCTGCTGCAGTATTACCTCTTCCTCCGTCTCGGGTTTGCCGGCTACAGGTCCGTCCAAGCGACGTCCCGCGATGTCGCGCTGTACCTGTCCAGCGAGATCGGAGCCATGGATGCGTTCACCCTCTGGAGCGATGGTTCCGACATCCCTGTGTTCGCGTGGCAGCTCACCGACGGCCACACGGAGCACTGGAACCTCCACCATCTATCCGAGCGCCTGCGCATGAATGGGTGGCTTGTTCCGGCCTATCCCTTGCCTGATGGTTTGAGTGAAGTAACGGTCCAGAGGATCGTGGTCCGCAACGGTTTCACGCGCGATCTCGCGTCCAGTTTCCTGGCCGACCTCACGAAGGAAGTGGACTACCTCGACAGCCTCACTGCACCGATGCCCACGGACAAGCAGGCCGAGGGCTTCCACCACTGACTCTTGGAAGGGAGACCTCCATGTGCCGACTCTTCGGACTCCACGCCGGTCCATGGCCGGTCCGCGCCACGTTCTGGCTCCTGGACGCCCCGGACAGCCTGTCCGTTCAGAGCCGGCGGGAGCCTGACGGTGCCGGCATAGGAACCTTTGATGCGGCAGGCAAGGCGCATGTGGCCAAGCAGCCTCTAGCCGCGTGGGAGGATCACGCCTTCGCCCGCGAAGCGCGTGACCTGAAGAGCACCACCTTCCTTGCCCATGTGCGGTACGCCAGCACCGGTGCGCTCACCATGGTCAACACGCATCCGTTCGAGCAGGATGGGCGACTGTTTGCGCACAACGGTGTTCTCCACGGGCTCGAGCAACTCGATCAGCGCCTCACCGAACTCGGGGTGATGGACCTGGTGCTGGGTCAGTCTGACAGCGAGCGCCTGTTCGCGCTCATCACGGCTGAAACCCGCCGCGCCGGTGGGGACGTCGGCGCGGGCATCACCCACGCCATCGGCTGGATCGCCGAGGCACTGCCGGTGTTCAGCCTCAACTTCATCCTGACCACGGCAACGGACATGTGGGCGCTGAGATACCCGGCCACACATGCGTTGTATGTGCTTGAACGGAACCCTGCCGCACCGGATCCGGCAGCACCACTCGAGGCCCGAAGCAAGCGGATCCATTCGCGCAGCACCGAGCTGTCGCGATCCCCGCACGTCCTTTTCGCTACCGAGCCAATGGACCACAATCCGGGCTGGCGGGCCATGGATTCCGGCGAACTGGTCCACGTGGGAGCGGATCTGGCAGTGACCTCCACGGTGCCCTTCCCGGATGCGCCTGCACAGTTGCTCAGCCTGGCCGACCTTGAACCGACCGCGGCGGCGTCGCAGCAGCCTTGACCGCGGCTTCAGATGCCGGAACCAGACGAGGTCAACGCCCCCCCGCGACCGGCCCCCGGCGGGCCTGTGCCGCCTTGCGTGGCGTCAGGCGGAAGCCGGCCGCTTGAGGAACCCCGCCACAGCCAGGGCTGCGGCGAGGCAGAGGGCGGCGTTGACTGCGATGGCTACCGTGATTCCGTTCAGCACACCGGACGTGTCACTCGCTGGAGAGGCCAGCAACTGGGCTGTGAAAACCGCACTCATCACCGGGATGCCCAGGGTAATCCCGATCTGCTGGCTCATGGTGGCCATCCCGGTTGCCATCCCCTGGTCGGCGTTCGGCAGCCCGGACGTGGCAGTAACCATGAAGCCAACGATGACCACGAGGTTCGCGACACCCCCAATGAATGTCGCCACCAGCAGCAGCCCGATGGAGGCAGGGTCGGCGCTGAGCATGATCAACGCGCCCGTAGCGATGGCCTGCACAACGAAGCCATGGACAATTGCCTTCTTGCTGCCGAGCCTGGCGATCACCTTTGGCCCCAGCACGCCGCCGAGGACCGTGCCCAGGCCCAGGACTGCGAAGGAAAGACCAGCACCCAGCGGGGTGTAGCCCAGGACCTGCTGCAGATACAGGGTCAACAGGAACACCAGCGACGTCTCGGTGGCGAACGCCAGGGCCCCGGCAGTGTTGCCCCACGCGATGTTTGAGCGCCGAAGGATGCTAAGCGGTACCAGTGGGTGCTGTGCCCTGTTTTCGATGCCGGCAAAGATGGCAAAGAGCACGACGGCGGCCGCAAGCGCACCGAGCGTGAGGGGATCGGTCCACGAGTGTTCGGCGGCATGGGTGAGCCCGAAGACCAAGGCCAGCAGGCCCGAGGTCACCGTGATGGCGCCGGGGACGTCAAGCCGAAGCTTGATGGTTGGCTTGCTTTCAGCGAGTACAACGGGCGCGATGAGGAGCACGGCGGCAGCCACCGGGACGTTGATGAAGAAGGCCCAACGCCAGCTGAGCAGGTCCGTCAGCAGTCCGCCCAGGATGGCGCCGCTGGTGAATCCCGCAGCCATGAGGGCGCCATTCAACCCGAGTGCCTTGTCGCGCAATGGGCCTTCGGGGAATGAAACCAACAGCAGCGAAAGGGCCGCGGGCACCACCATGGCCGTGGCAACGCCTTGGCCCACTCTTGCCAGCAGCAGTAATGCCGGTTCGGTGGCCAAGCCACCCGCCAGGGACGCGGCGCCGAGGAGTGCCATGCCGATCAGGAACATTTTCCGCCGCCCGGCCACATCGGCCACGCGCCCGAACAGCAGTGTGAGGCCGGCGGCGCACAGGGCGAATGCCGTGGCGACCCACTGGAGGTTTTCCAAGGAGAACCCCACGTCGGCGCCGATGGTGGGCAGGGCAACGTTCAGGATGGAGAAATCGACGGCGAGGGTGAAACCCGCTGTCAGGAGAACCACGAGCGCCAGCCGTTGCTTGCTGGTCATGCCCTTCGGCGTTGTTTCGGCTGAGGGATTGCGGACTTCATTGGTTGATGGCATGGGTTCAGCGTGGACGCGTTTCCGTGCGGCAACCACACCCCGCTGTGGGTACCACTGGCAGTGACAGGACAATCCCGGCCGGTGCCTGAACAATGGGGGCATGGGTACAAACAGTGAACTTGGGGAGTTCCTTCGCGTCCGCCGGGCAGCTTTGCAGCCCCAGGACGTCGGCGTCCTTAATTACGGCTTCCGGCGCGTTCCCGGTTTGCGGCGCGAGGAACTGGCCATGTTGGCCGGTGTCAGCACCACGTACTACACGCGGTTGGAGCAAGGGCTCAGCACAAATGCCTCTGAAGCAGTGATCGGTGCAATCGCGCGTGCCTTGAACCTGGATGCTGCAGAACGCGCCCATCTCTTCAACTTGGCGCGTCCTGTCAAAACCCGGCGACGGGCACCTGCCAAACCCGACAAGATCAGGGCGGGAACGCTGCGTTTGATCCAGTCCATGTCCGGCACGCCGGCCATCGTCCTGGGACGCCGCAGCGAAGTGCTGGGGTGGAATACGTTGGGACATCGACTCCTTGCCGGCCACCTCGACTACACCGCACCTGCTGCGCCTTCAACACGTCCGAACATGACCCGGATGTTGTTCCTCGACCAGCACACCAGGGAGCTTTATGTGCGCTGGCCGGAGGAGGCCCGCCGTGCCGTAGCGTCATTGCGACTTGTCGCAGGAAAGTCCTCCGATGACCAGGAGCTTGCTTCCCTCATTGGGGAACTTTCTTTGGGAAGCGGGGAATTCGCTACGCTCTGGGCCAAGCACCCTGTGGAGAACTGCATGTCCGGACTGAAGTACATGCAGCACCCGGAGGTGGGCTACCTGGAACTGAATTTCGAGGTGCTGACACCGCCCGACGAGTCGGGGCACCGTGTCCTCATGTACGCCGCAGAGCCAGGATCCCCTGGGGCCGAGGCGCTGCAGCTCCTCCACGACACCACTGAAGGAGTGTCAGCTGTTCACCGCGTGCAGCGGACCTGATCGCCGCCAGCGCGAGCGGCGCGCAATCACTTTTCCACATAGCGCCGGTTTCCACATAGCGCTATTGGGAGCGAAAGATGGCCGACTGTCATGACAGGGTTTAGCCATGGGAATTATCGGGCAGATCGTGGCACGGCGGGCAAGTTCGCCGCGCGCCAATGACCTGCTGAGTCAACCGTCCCTGCGGTCTGTCGGCGGCCCCGCCCGGGTCGCGGCTTTCGAAGGCACGACGGCGGTTGGCACCGTCGCGTTGAGCTCCGAAGACGCTGGGCTGCTTGGCGGACTGGGCACGGAAACCGGGGCCTCGGACGTAGGACCCGGTGGAGGCGTGCACTCCGCTGACGTTGCTCCGGGCCTGCGTGTCATTCCGACGGCGGACAGCAAGCGCGTGGCTGGCTTGATTGAAGCGGGCCTGCCTTCTCCTGGAATGGCGGGCGTGTCGCTTGCGCAGGCGGATGAAGCCTTGAGGTCGCTTCGTGAATCGGCCTCGGATGAGGCTTCCGTGTTCGGCTTTGTTGAGGCTGCTGACTTTGCCGGCAAGGTCGAGGAGATTTCCCGATCAGTGGAGTACTTACAGATCGTCGCAGCCCACGCGGTGGAACGGACCCGGCTTGAGGCACAAAACTCCCGGCCGGGGTCCTCGGCAGCAGCACCGGAATGGCGGACCGGCTGGACTGAAACACCCGAAGAGCCAACGAGTGGCACGGGCGCAACGGTTCCGGAGGCAACAGTTCCGGACGCAACAGTCCCAGCTGGTGAAGCACGTTCCACCAACGCACTGTCCATGAATAGGTCCCGGTCCAAGGCCAGTGTTTTGGATGACGGGTACCGGAACGCAGCCGAGTTCCTGCGGGCCCGGTTGCGGATCGGCATCGGCGAGGCCCGTCGCAGGCTTGCCCTCGCCGCCGAGGTCCTCCCCCAAAAGAGCATGACCGGGCAGGAAATCCCGGCCCGCCGCGGAATGCTCGCCGAGGCCCTCGGATCGGCTTTGGTGCCGTCCCGGTCCGCGACCATCATCAGCACCGCCCTGGACAAAGTCCGGAACCTCACCGACGAAGACACCATCACCCGGATGGAACACGCCCTGACCACCACCGCCACCGAATCCGACCCGGACTTCGTCACCACAATGACCAAACGCTGGGCCGACAGGATCGACCACGACGGCCCCGAACCCTCCGAAGAAATCCTCCACCAACTCCAAGGCGCGTTCCTCCGCCGCCGACGCCGCCACGGACTCCACCACCTCGAAATCTTCGCCACCGACGAACAAATCGAAACCCTCACCACCACCATGAACGCCGCCACCAACCCACGACTCACCAACAGCAACAGCACCAGCACCAATAGACCAGGCACCGGCACCAGCCCGGACCTGGACCGTCGCTCCCGGGCACAGAAACTCCTCGACGGCCTCACCGGCGCCTGCGCCCTCGCCATGACCACCGGGAAACTACCCTCCAACGGCGGACTCCGCCCCCAACTCACCGTCACCATCGACCACCGCGACCTCCTCGAACAACTCACCGGCACCGGCCACCACCAGCCCGGCACCAGGACACAAACCGGCACAAGCACCGGCACCGCCGCAGGCATAGGGTCAGGCACCGCCACGTTCACCGGCCCGATGCACCCCACCACCATCCGCAAGATAGCCTGCGACGCCGACATCATCCCCGTCCTGCTCGGCACCGACTCCCGCGTCCTGGACATCGGCCGCACCACCCGGATCTTCCCACCCCACATCCGCAAAGCCATCACCGCCCGCGACCAAGGCTGCGCCTTCCCCGACTGCACCATGCCCGCACCCTGGTGCGAAGCCCACCACACCACCTACTGGACCCACGGCGGCACCACCGGAACCAACAACGGCACCCTGCTCTGCAGCCACCACCACCACCTCATCCACAAAGAACAATGGCGGATCGACATGACAACCGGGGTCCCCTGGTTCATCCCCCCACCCCACATCGACCCCCAACAA
>NZ_JAJOHP010000095.1:0-14513 GCF_021109375.1 Arthrobacter sp. AK01 | reverse complement strand
GGTGGCGCCCCCTAACACCACCCACATTTCTAGTCCGCCCCAACCACACCCCCCCACCACTTCTTACCCGGCCCCGCGCGCGGCCCGCCCCCCCCCCCCCCCCCCCCCCCCCTCCTGAATGGGTGAACAAGCGCTCCGGCGCCGTCATGCCGAACCGGAAACCGGGCACAAACAGTCACGCCGGCTCCTTGCGATCAGCTCATTCCCACGCTTCGAAAGCTCTCAACCCAGTTGAGCATGCCCATCACATGCCGGACCGCGGCGTCGTGGGCGGCTGCGGAGTCGCCGGACAGGATGGCATCGATGATGGCCTTGTGCCCGGCTACGGAATTTGGCAGTTGTCCAGGTTGGGAGAAGAGGATGTCTCGGGATTGCGTGAGTAGGCCGTTCAGATCTGCGAGCAGCCCTGGCAGCAACACACCTCCTGAGGCCTCAGCTATTGAGCGATGAAAGGCGACATCGAGCAGGGCGAGTTCGGCCGGGTCAACGGCAGAATCTACTGCTTCTGCAAATTCAGAATGAGCACGTTCGATTGCAGCCCGGGCGTCGTCCTTTGTTCCACTCGCGGCCCGCTCGGCCGCGAGGCCGTCCAAGGCCCCACGGACATCAAGGAGTTCGCTCAGTTCGTCCCTGTGCATCTCAAGATATAAGGCGAAGGCCCCAGCGTAGGCACTGGATATTCCCTCCCTCACCCGGGCCCCTTTGCCGTGCTGAATCTCGATGAGTCCCGTCGCTTCCAGACCTGCCAATGCTTCCCGGATGCTCACCCGGCTCACACCGAAGGCCTCACCGAGCTTGCGCTCGGAAGGAAGGAAAGTTCCCGGGGGATAATCCTTTCGTCTAATCGCGGCCAGGAGCTGATCTCTTACCTGCAGAGTTGGGCTAACTCTTTCAACAGCAACGAAAGAGGAGCCGGTATCTGTTTCACTCATTTCTGGCTCCGATCAGACTAGGGAGTACTAAAGGCCAGCGCGGTAGCTCTCATAATCCTGTTGATCAGATGCGATCGTGATGACGGGAGCACCGACTTCCACATCGTCCCCTTCCTGGGCGAGCAGGGCGCCGACAATACCTGAGGTCGGTGCCTCCAACTCGACGGTGATCTTGTCCGTATCGATGGTTGCTAGAATTTGACCCTCCGTTACTGTATCTCCAACGCTGACATTCCATTCAGCAATAGTTCCTGACTCCATAGTGACTCCCCATTTGGGGAGGGGAAATTCATTAGCCATGCTATGTCCTTAGATGTTGATGTTTTGGTTCTGAATTGTGGGCTTGCCAAGCAATGTCCGCACCGATTCAGCGATCTGGTTTGTCATTGGCAAAACAAATTGTTCGAGCACAGGGGCATAAGGAACGGGGGTGTTGCGGCCTCCCACCCGCTGCACAGGGGACCTGAGCACGTCGTAGCAATGCTCTGCTGCCCAGGCGGCGATCTCAGCACCGAACCCACCCCGGGCGGGCGCTTCGTGGGCGACCAGAAGACGGCCAGTCTTCTCAAGGGAGGACCGCAGTCCCTCATAATCAAACGGTACGAGTGTTCTGGGATCGAACACTTCGCAGGAGATGCCTTCTTCGGCCAGCGCCTCGGCCGCCTGCATGGCATATTCCCGAGTTTTTAGGTAGGTGACGATTGTGACGTCCGTTCCCTCCCTGTGGATCCGGCCCGAGCCAAAGGGGATGGGGTCGATTTCAACCACTTCACCGGCCGGACCTCCTCTGCCCACATAAAGACCTTTGTGTTCAAAGAACATGACCGGATCCGGGTCTCGGATTGCGCTTTTCATCAATCCCTTGGCATCTTCCGGCGTCGACGGTGCCAGAACTTTCAGGCCCGGCACATGAGTGAACCACGACTCCAGGCTCTGTGAATGCTGTGCCCCTGTGGACCCATTTGTGCCGGTCACCATTCTCACAACCATTGGCGAGCTGAGCTTGCCACCGGTCATGTAGTGGGTCTTAGCGGCTTGGTTGACAATCATGTCCATAGCCAGCATCGAAAAGTCGCTGAACATGATTTCCGCAATTGGCCGGCCTCCTACGAGCGAAGCTCCCACCGCCGCGCCAACGATGGCTTCCTCGCTAATGGGCGAATCCCAAAGGCGATCCGATCCGAAACGCTCCCAAAGGCCTTTGGTGACGCCGAAGACGCCTCCGGATGCACCGACGTCTTCCCCGATAATGAAGACGGCCGGGTCCCGCTCCATCTCTTCGGTTATGGCCTGACGAATGCCATCTGCAAAGGTAAACTTGCTCATCGGAGAGCCCTTCCGTTGTAGGAATCTACGTAAACGTGTTGCAGGGCATCTTCAGGTGAAGGGTGCTCCTGCTCTTTTGCCCACTCGATGTCGCGGCTCAAACGTTCTTCCACCTCTTGGCGGAGCGCTTCCAGCGACTCTTCAGTGGCTCCCAGTTCATCCCGGAGAACGTTGGGGAACAGGACAAGAGGATCCCGTTTCATCCAAGATTCCACTTCTTCTTTAGGGCGGTATCGCGCCATATCACCTTCGAAGTGACCCTTGTGGCGGTATGTCTTGGCTTCAATAAGAGTGGGGCCCATCCCGTTCCGGGCCCTGTCGGCTGCTTCAGCCGCTACTTGCCGCACTGCAAGGACATCATTTCCGTCGACGACCACGCCTGGCAATCCGTATGCAGATGCCCTATCGGCGACGTTCTCCAGGAGCATGTGCTCATTCTGTCGGGTGAACTCACCATATAGATTGTTCTCGCAGACAAAGAGGACGGGGAGTTTCCAGAGAGCAGCAAGATTCAGGGATTCGTGGAAGGCCCCCTCGTTGGAAGCGCCATCCCCAAAGAAGGTAACCGCCACCGCGCCGCTACCGGTCCTCTTGAGCTGCAATGCAGCCCCGGTAGCCAAAGGAATGCCACCTCCGACGATCCCGTTTGCTCCCAGGAATCCGAGCTCCGCATCAATCATGTGCAGAGACCCACCCTTCCCCGCGTTATAGCCGGTTGAGCGGGCAAACAGTTCGGCGTACATCCGTGCAGGATCCGCTCCACGTCCGATTAGATGGCCGTGCCCCCTGTGCGTGGATGTGAGCACGTCATTTTCTCCAAGAGCGGCGCAAACCCCCACCGCTACAGCTTCCTGGCCGCTGCAGGGGTGAAGAAAGCCCGGAATCAAGCCGGATGCCCTGAGTTGCGCGGCCCGCTCCTCAAAGCGGCGAATCAGGATCATCCGACGAAGTAGGTCCATCCCTTCTTCCAAATCGATGCCAACGGCTCGAGTTGCCGTTTGGGTTAGAGAGTTAGTCATTTGCGAAATCCTTATCTAAGAGGTCTTGTGCCGCCAGCTACGATGCTGAGAAACCGCCGTCAACCAACATCGCGGAACCCAGGACAAAGGAAGCATCGTCAGACAGAAGAAATGTTGCTGCTGCAGCAATTTCGTCTGGTTCTGCGTAGCGGCCGATGGGGTGCTTGGCGGCGAAATGATCTGGCTCTGATCTTTCAGCATTGAGCTGTCGAAGCAGGGGAGTCATAGTGCCACCTGGGCAGATGCAGTTGGCTCGAATGCCTCTTGAGGCGTACTCCACGGCGATCGATCGCGTGTACTGAAGTATCGCGCCTTTAGCGGCCGCATATGCGGCGAGTTCCGGGGCTCCGCAAACTGCAGCGGTGGAGCCGAACGTGAGGATGGTGCCGTAACCCTGCTCCAACATTTGTGGTATCACGGCACGGGTTGTGAGGAACGTACCCAATACATTGACGTCCAGGACCTTGCGGAACACGTCCTCCGAGAGCTCATGCGTAGGCCCCGATGCCTGGATGCCCGCAACAGCCACCACCGCATCAATTCCACCAAGGGTTTCGTTGACTTCGCTCACCAGCCTTGCCGTATCGGAGGCATTGCAGACATCCATGGCCCCGGCGAACGCCAGCGTCTTGTTCAGCTCTGGCTTGACGAGGTCCGCTCCGGCGACAATGGCACCCTCCGCAGCAAGACGTTGTGCGACGGCCGCGCCGATGCCCCCTGCTGCCCCGGTGATGAGGACTCGACGACCGTTTAAGCCTTTCATAGGATCCTCCCTAAATTTCTGTCTCCACATCTCAACATGTATTACATCATGCCAGTTACCATAGTGGTATGACCAGTGTTTTTTTCGATTCATTTGTACTCCGTTCCGTCACCCTTTCCTCGGCAGCAGTCAAAGTGGACGTCCACCTGCGGGACGGCGCCATAGAAAAGGTCGTGCCGCTGGATGCGCGGGAGCGCCCGCATGCTGGATCAGCGGATGCTGCAGGCGCGTCCCCTAACGAAATGGACATGGATGGGTATCTTCTTCTGCCGTCTCCGGTGGAGCCCCATGCCCATTTGGACAAGGCGCTGTTGGGGCGACGCGTCCCAAACCGCACAGGAGACTTGGCTGGCGCGATTGAGGCGATAAAGGCGGCCTACCCATCCATGACAAGGGACGATATTGGCCGCCGTAGCCTGTTGGCAGTCACGGAAGCTTTGACGCGAGGGTATACGGCAGTTAGAACGCACGTTGACTGCCGCGAGGAGATCGGCACCACCGGCATCGAAGCTATCGTTGATCTCAAGCGAAAACTGACGGGGATCATTGACCTTCAAATTGTGGCCTTGGCCGGAGAGGTCGGCGGTGACGACGGGGCGCCCAACCGGTCGACGCTCCAAGCCAGCCTGGAACTCGGCGCCGACATTGTGGGGGGCGTTCCCTCCCTGGAGCGCAATCCCAAGGCTTCGCTACGTGAGTTGATGGCCATCGCCGGGGACGCGAGGTGTGGCATCGATCTGCATATTGACGAAACAACTGATCCAGACATTTTCGTACTCAGGCAACTGGCCCGCAGCATCCTCTCCTCGGGCTTCGCGTACCCGGTTACGGCCTCACATTGCGTCAGCTTGGGCACGCAATCGGCGGATGCGGCAAGGGAGGCGGTCCAGCTCATCGCCGATTCCGGGATGTCGATTGTGACGTTGCCTCAAACGAACTTGTTTCTTCAGGGAAGAGGCAGCACAACGAGGAAGCCGCGGGGACTTACGGCAATCGAGGACCTCTTGGCAAGTGGCGTTACCGTTGCCGCTGGAAGCGACAACTGGAGGGACCCGTTTAACCCGATGGGGAGGATAGATGCCCTGGAGACGGCCTCCTTGCTAGTATCCGCTGGCCATTTGATGCCAGGCGATGCCTACGTATGTACAAGTACGGGAGCGCGCCGCGCCATGGGCCTTCCGGAGGTTCGGGTCGCCGCTGGATACCCAGCGGACCTGTTGGCTATTCGAGCAAATTCCTTGGAGGAAGCGATGGCCTCCGGAACACTCGATCGAGTCGTCCTCAAGGACGGCCGCGTTGTTGCGCGGACGGAGGTAGCCGTCAACCTCTCATCGCACCTGCAAGCGCTGATTGAAACGGCGGACTACTAAACTGCGCGGCCCGGTCCGACCTTCTGACGCTAGGAGGCCGATGAAAGCAGGCGACGCGTTCTCCTGCAACGTCGAGGGGAATGTTGTGGGCGGCCGGCCAGGGGAGCGCTGCCTTTGAGAAAAAGATAGCCCTTCCGTGGGTTATCTCATATGATGTCTGTTGTACTACCAGTAGCCGTATGATTTCAGTTGCAAGCGGCTTACTGAGGGCTCTAGTGGACGAAGACGTTCAGGCTCGACGCAATGGAATGGGAGAGATGGACGTGGCAAGTGTCGGAATAGTCGTTGAAATGGGTCAGGAGACACGTGTTGCGGCGACACCCAAAACTGTGGGCCAGTTGGCCGTATTGGGCTACACGGTGGTCGTAGAGAAAGGCGCTGGCGAATCTTCGTCCTTTCCTGACGACGCGTACGCCTCAGCTGGAGCGCAGATTGTTGGCGCCGATGAAGCCTGGGGCAGCGATGTGGTGCTGCGTATCAATCCGCCCAGCGAGGAGGAGCTGGATAAACTCTCGGCAGGCGCAACCCTCATCGGGATGCTCAGCCCTGCTCTGCGACCCGAGTTGGTTGATGCGCTGGCAGCGCGACCCATAACAGCCTTGGCGTTGGACGCTGTGCCCCGAATCTCGCGGGCGCAGTCCATGGACGTACTGAGTTCCATGGCCAACATCGCCGGGTACAGGGCCGTCATTGAGGCCGCTCATGAGTTTGGCCGGTTCTTCACGGGCCAGGTCACTGCAGCGGGGAAAGTGCCCCCTGCCAAGGTTCTGGTTGCTGGCGCTGGTGTTGCTGGCCTGGCCGCTATCGGCGCCGCAAGCAGTTTGGGTGCGATTGTGCGGGCGACCGATCCCCGGCCAGAAGTGGCCGACCAGGTGAAATCCATCGGTGGTGAATACCTCAAGGTTGAGGTTGCAGACGAGATGAAGTCATCTGATGGGTATGCCAAAGCCACTAGCGAGGTTTACAACCAACGGGCGGCGGAAATTTACTCGGAGCAGGCACTGGATGTCGACATCGTCATTACTACCGCCCTCATCCCGGGGCGGCCCGCGCCGAAGCTGTTGACAGAAGAAGATGTAGCCAGCATGAAACCGGGCAGCGTCATAATTGATATGGCTGCTGGTCAAGGCGGCAACGTCGCAGGTTCTGTTGCTGGTGAACGTAGGGTCACGGATAACGGCGTTGTCATCCTTGGGTACACGGACCTGCCCGGGCGATTACCTGCCCAAGCATCCCAGCTCTATGGAACCAATATCCTGAACCTCTTGAAACTCCTGACCAAGGGCAAGGACGGACAGCTTGCGATCGACTTCGACGACGTCATCCAACGATCGGTAACGGTTGTCAGGAACGGCGAAAAGACGTGGCCGCCTCCGCCCGTCCAGGTTTCCGCTGCTCCCACTGTTTCGGATGAGTCGACTCGTGCTGACGTCAAGGAACATTTGGCGCGTCAGGCAGCCAAGAAGAAGGGTCTTAGCCCCGCAGTAAAGGCCGGACTGGTTGTTGCGGGGATCGCAGCACTCTTTGGGATCAACGCAATTGCACCGGACCCGCTGCCGCAGCACTTCACAGTGCTGATGCTCTCGGTCGTCGTCGGATTTTACATCATCGGGAAAGTCCATCACGCTCTGCATACTCCATTGATGTCGGTGACGAACGCCATCTCCGGCATAATCGTCGTCGGCGCTTTGCTGCAGGTTACTTCTGCCAACCCGGCTGTACAGGTTGTTTCCGCGACGGCAATCCTGCTCGCAAGCATCAACATCTTTGGCGGTTTCGCCGTCACCCGCCGAATGCTCGCGATGTTCTCCCGCGGAGGGAAATCTCATGAGTAATTACGCGAAGCCAGCGAGTTCAACAACGATCGAGGAGTTCAACCGTGTCTGAAGCCGTCTCCGGTGCTCTAACCGCAGAGTCAATCGCTGGAGCGGCTTACGTCGTTGCCGCACTGGTGTTTATCCTCAGCCTTGCAGGGCTCAGCAAGCACGAAAAGGCGAAGGGCGGTGTGGTTTACGGCGTTACTGGCATGGTGATCGCCCTTTCTGCAACCGTCTGGTTGACCCTTCAGGGTGCATGGGGCAATAACCAAAACTTCAGCGGGATGATTTTTGTCCTGATCGCCGTATTGATTGGTGGGGCCATCGGGCTGTGGCGCGCGCGTGTCGTTGAGATGACCGGCATGCCCGAGCTGATTGCGCTGCTGCACAGTTTCGTGGGCTTGGCAGCAGTTCTGGTCGGATGGAACGGACACTTGGAAACGCCGCACGTTGCCGAGTCCCTTCTGGCCATTCACCACGCGGAAGTCTTCATCGGCGTCTTCATCGGAGCCGTGACATTCACGGGTTCGATCGTCGCCTTCCTTAAACTGTCAGGGCGAATGAAGTCCGCCCCGCTCACCCTGCCTGGCAAAAACGCCATCAACCTAGGTTCCCTGGCAGCATTCGTGGTCCTCACCGTTTGGTACGTCAATGACTCGCAACTTGGCTTGCTCATCGCAGTTACAGTCCTGGCGTTGGGTCTGGGCTGGCATCTCGTAGCATCCATCGGCGGCGGAGACATGCCAGTGGTCGTGTCCATGCTCAACAGCTACTCAGGATGGGCGGCTGCAGCCGCAGGCTTCCTGTTGAACAACGACCTCCTTATCATCACTGGTGCACTGGTGGGCTCCTCCGGTGCGTACCTTTCCTACATCATGTGCAAAGCGATGAACAGGTCCTTCATCTCCGTCATCGCTGGCGGGTTTGGTGTGTCCGCACCGAAAGCGAAAGATGCTGAATACGGTGAGCACCGCGAGATTTCGGCTCAAGAAACAGCGGAGCTGCTGTCGAATGCCTCAAGCGTCGTCATCACCCCTGGGTACGGCATGGCCGTCGCACAGGCACAATATCCGGTCGCCGAGCTTGCCCATAAATTGAAGGAACGCGGAGTTGATGTCCGCTTTGGCATCCACCCTGTCGCTGGACGATTGCCCGGCCACATGAACGTCCTCTTGGCTGAAGCGAAAGTGCCCTACGACATCGTCCTGGAGATGGACGAAATCAACGATGATTTGGACGCAACGTCGGTGGTGCTGGTCATTGGAGCGAATGACACAGTCAACCCGGCGGCAGCCGAGGATCCAAGCAGCCCTATCGCAGGAATGCCCGTGCTGCGCGTCTGGGAAGCCGAGAATGTTGTTGTCTTCAAGCGCTCCATGGCAGCAGGATACGCGGGCGTACAGAATCCTCTATTCTTCCGAGATAACTCCCAGATGCTGTTCGGCGACGCCAAACAGCGCGTGGAAGAGATACTTCGGGCATTTTAGGTCTGCCCATAGCTGATGGCCCGCTGCAACCTGGGATGACGTCCGGGGGCCTAGTGGATCAGAGCAGTGCGACAACGGACAAGGAGACCGGCCGTGCGTGAACGCCCGTGGCTCGCCCGTGTGAGGAGGAAAGAGCTGAGAGCGCGGCGGAAGAACGAACTGCCCTATGCCGACGCACCCGTGGTCGAGACAGATGTTTTCGATCTGGACAGGATTACGGCTGCTCCGTGGGTGGGCCTTCATCACCGGCACGAGTTCCTTCTTCACTTGAATCATGAATTCCTCGGTAAAACCGCAGGAGATTGAAGAACGTTTTCATGTCCTGATTCGGTCCGATCGCCACCATTCCCGTGCGCGCTGCAGCCCTCATTTGCAAACTTGAAACCAAACGGCTGAGATGTAATGAGATATGGCACCATGAAACTCAAGGAGTGGCCTGAACCGACTATTTCCCTGCCACAGTCACACCAGTCTTCTGCTGACTTGGCCAGAGTCGAGATACAAAGGCTCATCATCTCGGGTGAATTTATGCCGGGAGACCGCTTGCGGGAACGCGAGCTATCCCAAATTCTGGCTTTATCGAGGATCCCTGTCCGCGAGGCACTCCAGCAGTTGCAGGGGGAAGGTTTCGTTAAGTCGTCACTAAGGCGCGGGGCAATTGTAAAGCGCATTACTTTAAGCGACGTCAACGAGCTCTTCGACCTGCGACTCACTTTGGAGGTCTTCGCCGCCAGCTGCGCTGCGCAGTCGGTGCACAACGGGCATCCAGCGGAGCATCTGCAATGCCTCCTTGCTCAAGCAGAAGAAGCGAGCGTCCGCCAAGATCCGCTAGGTCTAGCTCACTGCAACACGGCATTGCATGCGGAAATCGTCGTCCTTTGCGGGAATTCGCTGCTGGAGCGAACCGTCAGTCCGCTCCTCAGCAGATTGCATTGGTTGTTTTCGCTAAGTGGAAAAAGCTCCCTCGAAAGCCAGTGCCCACAGCACCAAGGGCTGATACAAGCGATCCAAAGGGGTGCCACGGATCTAGCAGGAGCACTTGCCATAACCCATATCGAACTCACACGAGAACGCGTCATCCAGGCCTTGGCTGAACGTCTTCAAGCCCCCTAACTCACTTGAGGGTTCACCGCGATGCCGGGGGTGAAGATTTCCTCTTCAAGCCGACCAGCAGGCCGGTGAGCATGAGGACGACGGAGCACTTGTTTTCCCGATGGTCGATGGCAGTTCCTTGATCAGGTGAGTCTGGTTCGATGCTGGCTTGGTTGGTGCGCGGTCATTCGGCAAAATGCGCTATTGGTTCGGCTTCGTCCGAGGAGTGGTGGTGACGAGGATCGGGGCTTCGATCTGATGCTCCTCCCTGAGCCAGTCCGGCAGCATCCGGTCGACGAACAAGGTCAGTTCTGTGGCTGTCTGTGTGGGCTTTTCGAGCCAGTCGAGAAGCAGTGAGAGGATCGCGCCCACGAGAAACACTGCTGCCTGCTTGGCGTCGAGGCCTGCAGGCCTAGCTTCAACCGCCGCAATGGCCGCGGTGAGGTGGGTGACCAGCGTTGAGTGGAGTTCGGCGAGTGCGGGCGTCTGGGTACCCGGGGTCAACACGGCTAGGCACAACACCCTGTGCTCGGCAAGGTGGGTGAAGAACTCCTCAAACCCGACCTGCGACACGACGGCCGGAGTGGACTGATCCTCATCCTCGCGGAGCATCGGCTTGAATGCGTCGAGCAACTCCCTGAAGGCTGCGACACCCACATTTTCGGCGCCGGTGAAATGGTTATAGAACGAGCTCCGACTCACGGCAGCCTCTTGGACCAGCGAGGAGACCGTCGGTGATGACTGGCCGCTTTCAAGTTGGCGCTCAAACGCGTCAAGCAAAAGCTGGCGCGTGCGCACGGCCCGCGGATCCGCTGCGTTGCCTTCGCGCATGAATACTGCAGGAGGCGTGCCGGTGAGGCCCATCGCGTCCCCTCTCCCCATAGTCTCTTGGACCTATCCTACGATTGCCCATCGACATCAACTATCGTACAGTTGTCCATCAGTGCTTGAGAGCGACAGTTTTCGGGCCTTGACCTGAAGGAGGACAAAGATGTCAGCAGTGGACAGGTTCGATCCGGAAATCTTGGCGCTTTTCACGGCGGCCGCCAGTTCAACCACCGAGAGTCCTGAATTCATCATGCCCGAACGTGGCGACGCGATGGGCCTGCGGTCCGTCATTGACGCAGGCCTTGCCGTCATCCCACGACCCGTAGTCGCAGGGGTGTCGGGAGATCCGCACAGGGCCGAACGTAGGGACGGGGCCGGCATGGAACTGCGTTGGTACTCCCGCGACGATGATGATCGGGAAGATCGGGCGGCCATCGTCTATTTTCACGGTGGAGGCCGGGTCGCCGGAAAGATTGACCACTACGACGGCGTCATCCGACACTACGTCCAGGAAACCAATGTGCCAATGCTGCTGGTCGACTATGGCTTGGCTCCGGAGTACACGGGAACCTCCGCGCAGGAAGATGGACTTGCCGGCCTTGAATGGCTCATCAACCACGCCACGGACCTGCGCGTGGACCCCGCTCGGATCGGCGTGATGGGCGACAGCGCTGGAGGCGGCGTGGCCGCAGGAACGGCAATCCTCGCCCGGGACAAGGGCGTCGGTGTAGCGAAGCAAATCCTGATCTACCCCATGCTTGACGACCGCACCACGGTCCCGGATCCGGCCTTGGACGGCTTGGCCACCTGGACGCCCGATACGAACTGGACGGGTTGGCACGCCGTCCTCGGGGACAGCATTGGCGGCGGGAACGTCTCGCCCGTAGCCGCCCCGGCACGCCTGGAGGACTTCTCGGGCCTCCCGCCCGCTTACATTGAGGTTGGCGACCTCGACATCTTCAGGGACGAATCCATTTCCTACGCGCAGCGGCTGCACCACGCAGGAATTCCTTGCGAACTCCACGTGAATGCGGGTGTCATACACGGCCACGACCTCATGAGTTTTGACATGCAGGTCACGCGGCGCACCATCGCCGATAGATGCCGAGCCATATCGACCCTGTAACCCGCCGTGGCACGTCCGGGAAGTCTGATTAATCGCCCTCCCGGGGTCGTCAGAATCGGTCGCGGATCCAGAACGGACGCCCGGCAAAGGTTGCATTCCCATGCTTCGTCGTCGGCCTCCGGTACCTTGAGTCCGTCAACAATCCGCAATCCCGCACAGCACTGCGCTGGAGGCTGCGGCCGGGGTTGGGCACGGCGGAATGCGCTCCTGAGGATCTGTTCTTCTGGTGCGGCGATCTTGCTGGATGTTTCATCGTTCGAGCGAGTAGACGATTTGCGAAGGCTGCGGCACTCGCTTGCTGCGGCCCTCCAAACGCTCACAAGAGTGTCGGCTCGCTGTTCTTCGGCGGTCGATCGAGCAAAAAGGAAGTGTGGACAATGTCCACACTTTCCACTTCGGACTGCCTCGTTCAGCCGCCGGACTGGCCCGGATTCCGCATGTTTCCGCCACTTCCCAGTGTTTTCAAGGCTCGGAATCCCGTTCGAGTCCCACCTCGGGCACGGCATACCCCCTCGTCAGAGGGGGTTTTTGCTTTAACGTGTTGACATTCTGGGTTAAAAGGTCCCTCTGACACTGGCCTCGGGGTGTGCCTGGCGCCGCGGGTCGCCCGTTCGGTTGCGGGGGAGCGGGGTCGGGGTCCTGGCTGGTGGGCCCTCCGCTGGCTCTGATATGAGGGTACGAGGTCCTCTCTTGGTTCTTCAGGTAGGTCGTGGTTGTCCTACACCTCTTCATGGGTAGGGGGACTGCGCGCAACATGACCTTCGAGAACCTTCGTCAAAGTTCCTGGATTTGGCTCGTTGCTGGAGTTGTGAGCCTTGGCTGGGGAAGCCTTAGTGAGGGCAAAGGTCGGGTGCGAAATGTACACGCCTTAATCTGATTTGATCCAGTACATGCATCCTTCGGTCCATGCGTTCATTCAGCAATGAGCCTTGGGCGACGTGACGTCCAGGGCTCGCGGAAGCATCAACGTTGACTGCTCAATCTCGTCGGAAGTCCCGGAATGGGCGGGCCGTGGTAGTGAGAGCGGCGCCTTGGCGAGGCACGTCGTTGGCTAAGAGGAACGGGTCGGGCGCGCTAATGCTTACTGACGGTGCTGTGACGCATAAACAGCGCCGGCACTGTACAAGGATGGACGATTCTATACATCAGGGCGATATTCTGCTTTCATGCCCCTCACACTCAGTGCATTGACCGGTAACACGGACCTGCGGCTCCAAGTGAAACATTGGACTCGCGAAACTGATCCGATGGTCACGGGGGCGCATGTCTCTGAGCTGCTGCGTCCCAGCGAATGGCTGGCGGGCGGGGAGATTTTGATGACTATCGGGCTGCTGCTCCCCGTTACCGTCACGGCCGAGGATTGCCGTTCGTACGTTCGGGATGTCAAGGGTGGCGGTGCTGTCGCCCTCGCTCTTGGCCTGGGCAGCGATTTGCCTCACCAATCGGTACCAAGGACCCTTGCTGAAGCCGCAGCGGCGGAGGACCTGCCTCTTTTCGGTGTTCCCGAGGACGTGCCGTTCATTGCCATCACGAGCGCGGTCTATAAGGCGCTCGTCGCGGACGAGCGCCAGTCCCTTGACCGCTTGGTTGACCTTCACAAGGCCCTGACTTTCAGTGCCGCTTCCGGCGGAGGACTTGAAGCGATTGTTGCGACCTGGACATCGGCTACGAACATAGGTGCCATTGTCACCGACCCGCTGGGCCTGCGGATCGTGACAAGCGACACCGTCGGTGCCCAGCCAACGGACGAGATGCTGCGCGACCTTGCCAATGTCTTGGCTCCCAAGGGGTTAAGGAGCGCGATGAAGACGACGATCGACGACATCCCTCTTGAGATCCAGCCCTTGGGGACTACCCGGCTGCGCGGCTTCGTGGTCCTCGTCGGCAACGCGGGGTCACGAATGCCGGTGGCAATCACCGCACTCACCTCAATTCTTGCCCTTGAGTTTGAGCGTCGATGGCTGTCCAGCGAGCCGGACCGACACCAACGTGCCCGGGCCTTTCAGAGAGTGCTGGTTGCCGAATCCGAAAGCGACGCGGAGGCCCTGCTTCGTGCCTCCGGACTAACCGGCGAGGAGTTCCGCTGCATCGCCGTCGACCCGGGGGCGGGTGCCGCGGCCGATTTGGTCGCCGATCTATCCCTGACGATTCGCGGTGGTCTCATCCGCCACACCAACGGAGGCCCTGTGGAGGCCATCGTCATGGCCGACGCCGACATAGAACAGGACCTTCGTAGGTTCGCACCCAACTTAGCCGCCGGAATCGGAGCCTCAACAACGCCAGGCACACTTGCGGCATCCCAGGCACAGGCGGTGGCCGCACTGGTCACCAGCCGCAACCTCGGTCACCCGGTGACCTACCGGCGCGGCTTCACCCAGACCTGGCTCACCAACGCCACTGATTTGGAAATGGCGCAGACATTCAGCGACGCAGTCCTCGCCCCCCTCAGCAACGCCGATCCGAGTGGAGCGCTCCTGGCGACCGTCGAGGCCTGGCTGACCGCGAACTGTCAGATCGACCCCGCCGCAGATCGCCTTCACGTCCATCGGCACACCGTGCGCTCCCGGCTCCGGAAGATCGAACAACTCATTGGCCAGCCCTTGGACCAGCTGGATACCCGGGTGGAACTATGGCTTGCCCTGACAGCGAAGGGGCGGACAACGCAAACAACACGCACCCGCCACCACAGCAAAAAAACCAAGACACAACCGCGCGGGGGTATTTGAAAGAACCGGAATTCAAAGTCACGCAAG
>NZ_JAJOHP010000094.1:0-14965 GCF_021109375.1 Arthrobacter sp. AK01 | reverse complement strand
CCCCCCGCGGCCCCCACCCCACCCCCCCGCCCCCCGCGCCCCCCCCCCCCCCCCTAGCCCAACAAAAAAACTCCGCCCCCCCCCCCCGGCGGCCCGCGCGGGGGGGGGGGCGGGGGGGGGCCCGGGCCCCCCCCCCCCCCCCCCACCCCGCTCCACCATTTCAGATTGGATTTCCCCTATGCCAACCTTCACTATCGGCGAGCAGGACTTCATGCTTGACGGTCAGCCCCACCGCATCCTTTCCGGCGCCCTGCATTACTTCCGCGTCCATCCGGATCAATGGGCGGACCGGATCCGGAAGGCCAGGCAAATGGGGCTCAACACCATTGAGACCTACATTCCGTGGAACACCCATGCTCCGTCCCCTGAAGTCTTCGACACCTCGGGGGGATTGGATCTGGGCCGATTCCTGGACCTGATCGCTGCGGAAGGAATGCACGCGATCGTTCGCCCTGGTCCGTACATCTGTGCGGAGTGGGACAACGGCGGGCTCCCTGCATGGTTGTTTGACCGCGGCGCTGCGGCCATTCGGGCCGATGATCCCGTGTATATGGCAGCCCTCACCGAGTACCTTGAACAGCTCGCCCCCATTCTTGTTCCCCGTCAGATCGACGCCGGCGGTCCCATCATCCTGATCCAGATTGAGAACGAGTACGGTGCCTACGGCGCTGACCGGTTCTACCTGGAAAAGCTCGTCAAGGTCAACCGGGAAATGGGGCTGACCGTGCCGTTCACCACGGTTGACCAGCCGCAGGATGACATGTTGGCCAACGGCAGCCTCCCGGAACTGCACAAGACGGGCTCGTTCGGCAGCCGCTCTGCGGAGCGCCTGGAAACACTTCGCCGCCATCAGCCCACCGGCCCCCTCATGTGTTCTGAATTCTGGGTGGGCTGGTTCGATCACTGGGGTGCGCACCACCACACCACCACCGTGGAGCAGTCCGCCACCGACCTGGAGGTGCTGCTGGAGCTTGGCGCGTCCGTGAATATCTACATGTTCCACGGCGGCACCAACTTTGGATTCACCAACGGTGCCAACGACAAGGGTGTTTACCAGCCGATCGTCACCAGCTACGACTACGACGCCCCTTTGGACGAAGCTGGAAACCCGACGGCGAAGTATTGGGCGTTCCGTGACGTTATTGGCAAGTACACAGACCTCGACGACGACGACGTGCCGGCACCTGCGCAACTCGGTTCCAGTTTTAGCGTCCCGCTGGCGCAGTCCCTCCCGCTGTGGGATTGCCTGGACCGGCTCGGGAAGTGGACCTCGCACGAGGGAATCCGCTCCCACGATGAGCTGGGCCACTATTCCGGCTTCACCCTCTACCGCAGGGAAATCGAAGTTTCCGGTCCCGCTGTACTGGAGTTCGACGAAGTACGTGACCGGGCCCAGGTATTCCTGGACAGGGTGCCGGTGGGAATCCTCTCCCGGGATCACCACGAAAGTTCCCTGGCGCTGCCCCATGACGCGGTTGGCACGCTGGAAATCCTGGTGGAGGACCAAGGACGCGTGAACTACGGTCCCCGTTTGGGGGAGTCCAAGGGCCTGATCGGAAATGCCCGGATCAACGGAGAAACTCTCTGGAACTGGGACATCCTTCCCTTGGAACTCGACGACGCAGTTCCGGTCTCAGCAGCGTTGGAGGAACAGCCCTCCCTTCCTGACGTACCAGTGTCCGGGCCGGTCTTTGTCCAGGGGACTTTTGACCTCCCCGGCGGCGGCGATACCTTCCTTTCCACCGTGGGTTGGACCAAGGGTGTGGTGTGGATCAACGGCTTCTGCCTGGGCCGGTACTGGTCCCGCGGACCGCAGGCCACGCTTTACGTTCCCGGCCCCCTCCTGCGAAAGCACGGCAACACCATCACCATGCTTGAACTCCAGGCGGCCTCCCACAGCACGGTTTCCTTCGTGGCCAGCCACGATCTTGGCCATACGGAGTTCTGACCATGACGCTGACTCAAGCAACAACGGCAGGAACTGCTGCTCCGACCGGCCGTCAGTTTCGGATTTCTGCGGAATCGGAGACAGATGGCCGCATGGTCGCGGCGGTGATCACGGAGGTCGGCGGCACCATCCGCAGCCTCACCGTGGACGGCGAGCCCCTGATCGAGGAGTTCCCCGAGTTCGGTCTCCCCAAACACTGCGAGGGCGAGATCCTCATTCCTTGGCCCAACAGGGTCCGGGATGGGCGATGGACGCATGACAGGAAAGACCTCCAACTGGCCATCAGCGAACCCGGGCGTGGCAACGCCATTCACGGCCTGGTCAGGTTACGTCCTCACACGATGGTTAGCCGGTCCGCCAGCGAGTTGACCCTTCACGTTCGGATCTACCCGAGCGACGGTTACCCGTTCGCTGTGGACGTGGAGACCACGTATTCGGTATCTCCGGAGGGGCTGGCGGTCACTCACGCTTTGACCAACAAGTCAGCCAAGCCCGCCCCTGTGGCCGTTGGATCCCATCCGTACATGCGGGTGGGCGCCACGCCCATGCAGGACGTTTCCTTGACCATCAACGCTGCCTCGTATGTGGTGGTGGATGAGCGTCTGAATCCCGTGGGTACGTCCCCTGTCTCCGGGACGCCCATGGATCTGTCCGCAGGGCCCAAGGTGGGCTGGCTGCACCTGGACACAGCATTCTTGGATCTCACTCCGGCGCCGGACGGAATGTACCGGCACCTCCTGGAGGCGCCCAACGGTGACGCCGTGGAGGTCTGGGGCGATGCCAACTACCAGTACGCGCAGGTGTACACCACCACGAGCTATCCAGCGGGAGGCCACCGGACCGCGGTAGCGGTGGAACCCATGACGGCGCTCCCCAACGCCTTCAACTCCGGAGCCGGCCTGCGCTGGCTTGAACCGGGGGAGGAATGGATCTCGACCTGGGGGATTTCACACCGGCTCGGCCCCGCACAGGGCAACCACCATAGAGGAGAGAACTGACCATGGCATGGCTAGTAACTGGAGGAGCCGGCTACATCGGCTCCCACGTAGCCCAAGCACTCATGGATGACGGCCACGACGTGGTGGTCATCGATGACCTGTCCAGCGGCAAGCGCGGATTTGTGCAGGAAGGCGCAGCCTTCGAACATGGATCCCTGCTGGATACTGGTTTCCTTAAAGACGTCTTCGCACGCCACGACGTGGCCGGCGTGATCCACTTGGCGGGTTTCAAGTACGCCGGCGTATCGGTTGAATGGCCGCTTCACACCTATTTCCAGAACGTCACCGGTACGGGAAACCTGCTCGCCGCCATGGAAGCAGCCTCTGTACGGGCGATCGTTTTTTCCTCGAGCGCCGCCGTGTATGGGAACACTGACGTGGATCTCGTGACCGAATCGACGCCCACGAGGCCGGAATCTCCCTATGGCGAATCCAAGCTCATTGGTGAGTGGCTCATCGCAGACCAATCACGGGCAACCGGGCTTCGCCATACATCCCTCCGGTATTTCAACGTTGTTGGCTCCGGGATTCCGGACGTGGTGGATGTCAGTCCGCACAACCTGTTCCCCTTGGTCTTCCAAGCGCTGAAGGATGGCGCAACGCCGAAGATCTTTGGTACCGCCTATGCCACGCCGGACGGCAGCTGCGTCAGGGATTACGTCCACGTTGCCGACGTTGCCGCGGCCCACGTGGAAGCTGCCCGGAAACTCCAGGAGGGCGTTGATCTTGAACCCGTCTACAACCTTGGCAGCGGTACCGGGGTATCTGTCCGTCAGATCATGACCGAAATGGCCTCTGTGACGGAGATTCAGTTCGCTCCACAGATTTGCGCAGCCCGGCCCGGCGATCCTGCCCGGATCGTCGCTTCCGGCGAACTGGCACGCCGGGACATCGCCTGGGAACCGAGGCATACGCTCCGGGACATGATCTCCAGCGCCTGGGCGGCAGCCGGGAACCAGAAGTTATCCACCCACTAGCACTGCGACGCACTATCCCAAAGGAACATCATGATCGACGCCCCGGAACTGCTGGCTACCGTCACGGCTACCAGCAAGACCACCATGGAAATCAACCTCAACGCCGCCATCCAGGCTGCGGAGCAGCGTGCGCGCAATGAAGGCCGCTGCGGGATCCTGGTCACGCGGCTGGACTATGCGTCCTACACCGTGGAGCTCTCACCGGACGTGCCCTACGGCTACACCTATGAGAAGCATGACGCCTGAGGCGAAGGGATCGCGGGGCACGCCTCGCTCCGCCCGCCGGCGCTTCACTGTTCGAATCCGTTCAGCGGATTCGGCCAGGATCCTCTTGTCTTGCGTGCTGGTCGGCTTCAGCCTGGTGCTGGGGCTTACGCCGGGTTGGGCTTCGGAGATCAACGGCTCCGACATCAAGATCAGTGTTGACATTGCGCCGCGCACACAATGTAGCGGCCAGTGCCTTCCGAACGGACTCCCCGCGACGGGCCTCGACCCCGTAGGGGCCCTCGTGGCTGCCGGGCTCTGCGGCGGGACCGGGGTGCTCCTCCTGTTCGTCGGGCGGGGGCAAGCCGCTACGCGACGCCTTCCCACGGGCGGCTAGGCCAAGGACGCGACATCATGGATGCACGCCCCGCCAAAAGGTACAAAAACCCCTTGCTGGGTGCCAACATTCCGTGTAAGTTTACGTAAACATTCTTAAGAATCTTTGCACCTGGTTACCTGAATCACCTGCTTCGGTGCGCACAGCCGCGCATCGCCCAGCATGCCCACCCACCCTCGAGGCAACCGCTCACAGCGGGCGGGGGAGGGTGGAATTTCGCCCAACTGGACTCCGTATACGAGCACGGAGTCCGCCCTGGCGCTTCCCTTACCGACACCTCAGGATATGAATCTCCCCCCGCATTGCAATGAAGGAGCAAGACGATGAGCAAAACAAGCTTGTTCGTAAGAATCTCAGCAGTTGCCGCTGGCACTGCCGTACTGGCCGGCGTGGCCGGAGCCGCACTGGCTGAAGAAAACCATGGCGACCAGGACGTCGACGTGAACGTGGCGATTGCGCAGATCGATGAGCCCGGAATTCTGGCCATGAGCGTGGCAGGAACCACGGCCACCCTGACCGAGGCCGGCTCGTCTCCCACCGTCCGCCAGTTCACGGGTTCGCTGCCCACGGTAACGGTGACTGATACGCGACTCCCGGACCAGATCCCGGCCGGTGCCGGCTGGTACGTCATTGGTACATCCACCGACTTCACGGGAACCACGGGCCAGCCGGCGATCGGGGCTGGACATTTGGGGTGGTCCCCTTCGCTGATTGACGGTGGTGAATCGGGGCAGGTTGCCGAGGGCGACGTTGTGGAAACGGTCATGGACTCGGGTGCGGACGCGGTGGGCCTGGTGGACCAGGAATTGCTGGCCCTGGCCCTGGACTCAGCAGCGATCGCGCCTGAAGGGCAGTGGACCGCAACGGCCGGATTGTTCCTCCGTACGCCGGCTACCGTCGCGCCCGGCGACTACACCGCGAACCTGACGTTGTCGTTGTTCGAGTAGGCCCATTGGTGGTGCGGCTCCTGGGGGAGCCGGACTATTTTTGTGTCCAGTATGAAAAAGTTGCAGAGAAATGTCCTGACTGCCGAATACAAGGAGCGCCCATTGATTCCCGAAATAGCTGGACTTCCTTCCCTTGAGTGGACGTCATCGCCCAGCCACGCGAGCTACGACGACGCCGAGGGAACACTCACGCTCACGGCAGCGCCCGGCGTCGATTGGTCCAACGACTCGCTCGGGGGCGAACAGCAGCACCGGGCCTCGGCCCTGGCTTTCACGGCTCCAGCGTCGTTCTCGTTGTCGGCCAGGGTCATGGTGGCCTCGCCACGCACAACGTTCGACGCCGGTGTGCTGGCTTTGTGGACGGACAGCGACCACTGGGCCAAACTCTGCTTCGAATACTCTCCGCAAGGGGAGGCCATGGTGGTCAGCGTGGTGACCAATACCTACTCTGATGACTCGAACGGTCCGGTGGTGACCGCACCGTGGGTCTACCTGCGTGTCAGCCGGGTGGGTCCTGCTTGGGCGTTCCATTCGTCAACCGACGGGCGGGACTGGTCCTTTGTCCGTCTGTTCCGGCTGAATACCGACAAACCTGTCCGCGTTGGGTTCATGTCGCAGGCGCCCATGGGGGATAGCTGCGAGGCGCGGTTCGACAGCATCAAATTCATAGAGACAGCGCCGGAGAACCTCCGCGACGGCAGCTAGCCCCCGGCCGCGCTGCCCGTTCTCCGACGCAGACTGGCTGCCTCAGGGAATCGCAGGCACGGCGGTCGCCGTCGCGACCGGTGCGGGAGTAGGCAGGATGGACGGTGCCGGTGCCGGTGCCGGTGCCGGTGTGGTGGGCGGCGTGACGGGTTCGACAGGTGCCGGTGTGGTGGGCGGCGTGACGGGTTCGACAGGTGCCGGTGCGGTGGTTGGCGGAGCTGTTGGTTCCGTGGTTGGCGGCGTTGTTGGCGTTACTGGTTCCGTGGTTGGCGGAGCCGTTGGCACACCCGGCGTTACCGGCGGTGACGTCGGACTAGACGCAGGCGGTGTGGTTGCCGGTGTGGGGGCGGCTGTCGGTGACGGGGGAGTGGTTGGCGGCGCGAACGGTATCGGCGGGTCTGTGGCCGGCGGTGTGGATGCCGGTGCCGGCGGTGGAGTAGCGGGACCGGCGGCAGGTGTCTCTTGGTTCCCAAGCGCGGCAGTGGGCGACCGTTGCGGCACGTTCCATGCCGGCGTCGTACCTGTCTGCTGCGCGAAGCTGGTCAGCCGCAGCGCATTGACATGCGCCTCAAATGCCAGGGGTACCAGGCTCCACGCTGACGGATCGGCCAGTGTGCCGTTCACGATGGTTTCAAAATGAAGATGGCACCCGGTGGACGCGCCGGTTGAGCCAACAAGCCCTACGAGGTCGGCAGCCAGGACCGTTTCTCCCTTGCGCACTGCGACGGACTGCAGGTGGTTATAGGTGGTGACCAGGCCGCTGCCGTGGTCTATTTCCACCCGGTTCCCTCCGCCCCAAGGATGCCAGCCGACCTCGCGCACGGTTCCCTCGTCAGCGGAATGCACCGGCGTGCCACAGGCTGCGGCGTAGTCCTGTCCCGTATGGAATTCTCCGGCGGAACCCGTCATGGGGTTGGTGCGCCGCCCGAAGGGCGAACTCGGATGGAGGTTCACCAGCGGAGACATCAAAGTCCCTGGAATCAAGGTCCCTGGGCCAGGCCGGGCCGGTCGGCGGGACGTGTCACCAGCGGTTGCGCCCCATGAGCCGCCGCTGAAGGAACAGGTGCCGGGTGCTGACAGGCTTTGGGAGCCCAGGAAGCCCGCGATCTCCTCGGCCAACTGCCGGTATTTGGTGTAGTGGTCAGGATCTTGGTTCCGCTGCACGCGGTGGATGGCAATGCTGGAAGGCAGAGCCTGCCAGTCCTTGACGTCTTTCAGGGCCAGGAAGAAGCTGGTTGCGCTGACAAAGGGATCCATGCGATCGGCGGAGGAGCCCCAGGCCCCATTGGCGCGCTGCTGGAACAGGCCCCGCGAGTCCGGCCCTGCGGCGTCACCGTAGTCCTTGCTCTCCAGGGACGATTCGCCAAGTGCGGCCTGAATGCCAAGGATCCGGGCATCGGCGGGCAGGGCCAACTCTTCCGCCGCCGCCACAATGGCGGAGGCGTTCCGGAGTTGGACGTCTGAAACGGGGCCGCCCGCTGGGAGCGCTCCGCGCCCGGTGTTCGTTTGCCCGCACAGCAGCGCCCCTAAGCCATCCGAAGGTGCGAAGGTGGGTGGCGTCGTCGTGGAGGCGCTTGAGGCCCGAAATGCGGGCTCGTTCGCGGAACCCCTGGATCCTGCTGGGCTCCCTGCTGCCGCCGGAGCGGGTTCAACGGTGTGTGCCTGGGCTTGCTCTGCGGAGGGGTGGAGAGTCTGAACAGCACCCGAAGGGAAGCTGCCGATCAAGGTTGCGGCAGTGAGTACTGCCAGGGGCAGCGGGATCCGGTGGCGGGTCCGGGTGGCGGGCGGAACGTGGAGCGGGGTTACGCGGTGGTGGCCGTCAGAATGGCCGGTATTCACGGCGCTCACCGTTAGGGGCGGGGTCTAGCCCGGCCAAGGAGTTGGAGGTCGACGACATTGTCTTGATCCGATCCGGATATGTTTACGTGAACATGATGTCAACGTAAACATACCGCCGACCGGTGAAGTGGTCAAGACTTGTGCTGCTGGTGGACGGACAATTCCAGATCGATAAATGCCGCAATCATGGCCCGGTACATTCGCTCGACCACATCCGGCGCAGCCCCGGACTCCTCAGCGATTGAGCGTACCTTTGCAATGACCTTCTCGACTCGGTCAGGCGCCTGGACGGCAGCCCGATCCGCCTTGAGCTTGCCGGCCTCCTCCACCCAATGTTGCCGCCGGGAAACAAGCCCCACGATCTCCCGATCCAATTCATCGATCTCCGTGCGAATACTCTCAATGTCCAGGCTCGTCATCCCACCAACCCTACCCATGCCCTGTGGAAATCCGGATGCTTAGGTAAGCCAAACAAGGTAAGTTGGCATGGTGATTCCCTCCGTAAAACCTGCCATTGACCGCGCCCCCGGAGTCTCAAAGGAGATCGAGGACGCGGCCTGGTATGTGCTCGGTCCGGCGCTGCAGGGGAGACCTTCGGCGCTGGACGGCGCGACGTTGACGTGGACCGCGGATGCCGCAGGAGAGTTGCTCGAAAGGCTTGAGCGCGGGGTTGAGGACTCCAAAGCGCCCATGATGACCAACCTTCGGCAGAACCTGGACGGCGCGTCCAGGGAAGCCAAGCTGCTTGCCGTGGAATTGCTGTTCCTGCAGTCGCTGCCGCTCGCCCATGAGGTCAAGTCACTCAGGGTGAAGCGCGCCCGCGTTGCCGAAGCCGCGTCCTGGGTTGAGCCTGCCATCGCCTTGCCGGATGAGCTCTACGAGGGCATGACGGACCATGGAGTCATCCGAGACCGCACTGCCGAATTCAACTGGACCATCTGGGACCACTTGAAGTGGCTGTGCCGGTTTGTGGCCCACGTCGACAGCCAAAACACCGACGCCATCAACCAGTCGCTCGCGGACCCCTTGGCATTCCATGAGCTCGCGGCAGCAACGCCGGAGGACCAACCCGCCCTGCGCCGCAGCATCGAGTACCTGGTGTGGCCCAGCTACTTCGAACCCGTGGTGGCGGACGTGGAACGCCAGGAAATCCGGGACGCCTTTGCTTCGCTTGTGGGCGGTGCCAAAGGTGATTCGGACGAGGACATCACCGCGGACATCCACCGCATTCGCCTGCACCTGGACGAGCAAGCAGGGCAACGCATCGACTGGTACGCCCGCCAACTGGTGAGCCAGTGGCGCAAGGTGGGAGACCCGGGTCGTCGTTCCTGGCTTCTGCGCACCCATCACGACAATGCGGACCTCCTGGCGGCCTGGGTAGCCGAAGAAAAGGCCACCTTGGACGTGGAGCACCTGCGTACGCTCACCGCGGGGGTTACGGCAGGCGTGGTCCAGCATGCAGTGGACGAGGATTACAAGCACCTTGGCTATGTGGAACGGGAGGACACCAAGACTGCCGTCTTCGCCTTCCTCACTGTCATGAAGCCCGGCGACCTCACGCTCTACCAGCACGCCGGACGGGTACGGGTTGGAGTGGTCCTCGGCGAGCCCGAACACCACGAAGACAACCGCCGGATCCGCCGCAAGGTCCGCTGGTTCGATGACAGCTATGCCATCCCCGAGCTTCCCCGCCACGCCCAGCGGCAGCTGTCCACCCCCGGCATCCTAGTGGATGTCACCAGGGTCATCCAGGCACTGCAGGAACTGCTCCCGGTAGAAGCTGAAACCGACGGCGAGGACGAAGCCCCGCCCACCGCCGTCGTCGAGGTTGTCCAGCAAGGCTTCCGGCCCCTGACCGACCAGTTCGCAGCGTCCCTTCACATGGACCTCGAGCCGCTCAAGGAGATCGCGGAACTACTGGAGGAGAACCGGCAGCTGGTTCTTTATGGTCCTCCGGGCACCGGCAAGACCTACCTTGCCAAGCACCTCGCCGCCGAACTGGCGGGCGATCACACCGACGAACGCGTGAAGCTGGTGCAGTTCCACCCGTCCTATGCCTACGAGGACTTCTTTGAGGGCTACCGGCCGGACAAGACCGACGACGGCCAGGTGTCCTTCAAGCTCGTCGCCGGGCCGTTGCGCCGGCTCGCCGAGGAAGCCGCCAAACCGGAAAACGCGCACAAACCGTACTTCCTCATCATCGATGAAATGAACCGCGCCAACCTGGCCAAAGTGTTCGGCGAGCTCTACTTCCTGCTGGAGTACCGGGACGACCGGATCTACCTGCAGTACAGCCCCAACGAGCCCTTCAGCCTGCCTGACAACCTTTACATCATCGGCACCATGAACACGGCGGACCGCTCCATCGCCATGATGGACGCCGCCATCCGGCGCCGTTTCGCGTTCATCGAACTGCACCCCAACGTCGAACCGGTCAAGGGATCGCTGCGGCGGTTCCTGGAGGCACGGGGACTGGACACTCTCAACGCGGACCTCCTGGACGCGCTCAACGCCGCGATCGATGACTGGGACCGGGACCTGATGATCGGGCCGTCGTACTTCATGAAGAACGCCGCCCAGAATCCGACGGGCCTGCGCCGGATCTGGAAGTACGAGCTCATGCCGTTGCTGGAGGAGCACTACCACGGGCAGCTGAACCGGGCACAGCTGGAGGAGCGCTTCGGCCTGGACCAGTTACTGGGACGTCTTGCAGCCCGCTAAAGCCATCCCACCCAGGCCGGGCCGGGCGCCTGCCAGTGCTGGTCGGGCCCCTGCCAGTGCTGGCCGGGCCGCGGCGCCCCGGCACATCGTCATGGACGAGCTCTCCGGCGGCGTGGTGGACAAACTCGATCCCGAATCCGCAGCGTTCATCAATGCCAGCGGCCTGGCCAAAGCTTCTCCCATGGGCATGGGCCTCTACAGGATCGAGCCAGTGGGCAAAGTGGGCTCCGTCCGCACCCCCACAGTTCAACTGGAAGTCCGGCCCAAGGACCGCCTTGGCCTAAGTCGCCTGCTGTTCCTTCTGGGCTACGCCGGGGAACAGGGTTTCCGCGACCATGCGGTGGAGGCCGTGGAGCATCCGGACCTGTGGAGCGCCTTGGCCGAGTCGCTGGCGCAGTTGGCGGACCGGGCCCTCAGCCGCGGCGTCCTGCAGGGCTACCTGACGGTGGAGGAATCGCTGCGGACCGTCAAAGGCCGGATCCGGATTTCGGACCAGATCTCCCGCCGCCCCGGCATGATGGTGCCGCTGGAGGTGTCCTACGACGAATTCACGGAGGATATCGCCGAGAACCGTATTCTCCGTGCCGCGTTGGAGCGGATGGGAAAGGTGCCGGGGGTACGGCCCGACGTCCTGAGCCGTATCAGGCAGCTCAAGGGAAAGCTCGACGCCGTCACGCGGCTTCAGTCCGGAGCACCGCTGCCGCCGTGGCGGGCCAGCCGGATGAACCTCCGGTACCACCCTGTGCTGAGGCTGTCCGAAGTGATCCTGCGCAATGCCTCCGCCGAGGCGGGCGAGGGCAAGCAACAAACGGCGTCCTTCGTGGTGGATATGGCCCAGGTGTTCGAGGAGTTCGTGGGGACCGCGCTGCGCGGAGCCATGAGCGCCCATCCCGGGGAGATGCGACTCCAATACGGGGCGCTCCTGAACGAGGCAGTCAATGACTCAGATCGCCTGACGGTCCGCCCCGACGCCGTGCACTTCCTTGGCGGCCGCCCCGTGGTGGTCTACGACTCCAAATACAAAGCAGCCTCCGACGCCGGGGCCTCGCTCAGCGCCGACCATTATCAGTTGCTGGCGTACTGCACCGCGCTCCGGGTCCCCACAGCGTGGCTTGTGTACGCCGGTGCCGGGGAAGTGAAGCTGCGGCGAATCCTCAACACGGACATCGATATCGTGGAGTACCCGCTGGACCTGTCGCTGCCGCCGTCGGAGATTCTTGCGGCGGTGGCGGACCTCGCTGAGCAATCGTGGGGTGAAGTAGTACGCCAGGCTGTGGCGGGCCGGTCGGCGTCGGACTAGCCTGAGACTTAAACCGTTGGGCGACAAGGAGGCATCATGGCCGGCAAGAAATCGTGGCGCGACATGAGTAAAGGTCAACGCATTTCAGTCGTGGTCAGCGGAGTGCTGAACCTGGCTCTGCTGGTGGCCGCGCAGCGCAGCATCGCCAAGACCCCGGACTCGAACATCAGGGGCAAGAAGGCCGTCTGGCGCGCAGTGTCCTTCATCAACTTCTTCGGCCCGGTCAGCTATTTCCTGTTCGGCCGCCGTCGGGATGCAGCAGGGTTGAACAGCTAAGTTCAGGCGGGCATTTTCACCGTAAAGGTGGTGCCCCGTCCCGGTTCGCTGGTCAGGGTGATGGTGCCGCCGTGGGCTTCAACGATTGCCTTGCTGATGGGCAGCCCAAGGCCGACGCCGGGGATGGTGCTGTTACGGACGCCGCCGGCCCGGAAGAACTTGGTGAACGCCTCGGCCTGCTCCTCCTCATTCATGCCCATCCCAGTGTCGGTGACCCGGCAGAACACGTAGTCTTCGTCCTCCCAGGCCGCTACTTCCACGTCGCCGCCGTCGGGGGAGTACTTGATCGCATTGGATACCAGGTTGTCCAGAACCTGGGCGATGCGGGAGGAATCAACGTGTGCTTCCAAGGCGTCGGGGAGGTCCATGGAAAGCCGAATGCCGGCTTTGGCAGCCCGGGGTTCGGCGGAGGTTACGCTGCCTCGCACCAGTTCTGCCACGTCCACTGCGTGGGGCTGGATGACAATCTGGCCGGATCTGACGGCCAGGAGGTCGGAGACGAGGGTGAGGAGTCGTTCGGCGTTGCGCCGGACAATGTCGAGCTGTTTGCGGGACCGTGCATCCAGTACGTCGGGATCATCCAGGATCAGTTCCACGTAGCCCAGGATGGAGGTCAGCGGAGTCCGGAACTCGTGTGACACGTTGGCCACAAAGTCATCCTTGGCAGCAAGCGCGTTGACCAGGTCCGTCACGTCGCTGAAGACCACCACGGAACCGGCGAACTTCCCGTCGTCGTCCACCATGGGACGCGCGCTGGCCGTGAAGGCACGCTGGTCCTTGCCTGAGCCGAGCCACACCAACTGGTCAGTAAAGCGTTCACCGAGCACCGCACGCCGCACGGGGCGGCGGTCCGGGTCCAACGGTGTGGTCCTGTCAGTATCGAAGACCAGCAGCTGGGATTCGTTGGGGTCGGCGTTGTCCGGGGGAGTGGCCAGCGTATGGGTTTGGCGCTGGCGCCGGTTCATCAGGACGTCGTGCCCATCGCCGTCGACAGCCACCACACCCAGTGGCAGGGCCTCCATGACCGTGTTCAGCAGCCGTTCCTGTTTGGTGCTGACCTCAAGTGCCTCTTTCAGGGCCGCGTCTTTCAACTCCAATGCGCGTTGCTGGCGGACCATGCTGAGTGTCAGGACACTGACGGACACGCCGATGCCGAGCATGAGTATGGGGAACAGGAGCGGCTTGGTGAGGTCCTGTTCCGTGAAAGTGCCACGGATGAACAGTGGAGCCCAGACAATTCCCAAGGGCCCAACAAAGGACATGGTGATGGCCAGCTTGGGGTACAAACCGGAAGCGCACAACCAAATGACGGGTAAGACCACCAGAACGCTGAGCCCTGTTATCGACTCAAGGGCCCCTTCCCTGGCAAATCCGATCGAGACCATGTCCAGGATGGGGATAGCGAGGAAGGTGGCGAAGGGCAGCCGGTGCCACGGGACAATGACGCACAGCGCCAAAAGGAATGCCTGGCTGAGCAGGAATATCAGGAAGAGGGGGTTTTCCAGCGTGGCCGGGAAAAACAGCCACACCAGGATGGCCGAAATACAAACACAAACCGATAGGGGCAGCTGGCTGAGGACTACACGCATCCGCAGGGTATGTTCGTGGAAGGAGCGTTGAAAAACCAAGAGTTTCTTCTTTTCACCAATATCCCAAGTCGAAGGGTGGGTCATGGCACATCCACCACGGATGCAGAAGAAAGTCGGTTCATGAGATCAGCCTAACCATAATGGATATACTTCTGAGGTTATCGAAGGGGCTGAGGGGCTGCGATGAGTGAAGTACGTGTGGGGTTGGTCATTGAAGATGACCAGGATATTCGGGAATTAGTACGTGTTGTCTTATCCCAGGCGGGATTTGATGTGCACACTGCGTCCACGGGATCTGCAGGTGTGACGTCAGCCCGTGAACTGAACCCGGACGTCATTACCCTGGACCTGGGCCTGCCCGACATCGACGGCTTCGAAGTAGCACGCCAGATCCGCAAGTCCTCCGACGCCTACATCATTATGCTGACGGCACGCGCCGAGGAACTCGATACCCTCATGGGCCTCGAAGCCGGTGGTGACGACTACCTGACCAAGCCGTTCCGACCCCGCGAACTGCGCGCCCGTGTCGAGGCCATGATGCGAAGGCCCCGCGCGTCGTCGGACACCAAAAACGTTCCGGAACAAGTGGACCCCGAGGTGAGCCACAACGGCTTGGCCGTTTCGGCCGGCTCCCGGACGGCGGTCCTCAATGGCGCCGAGCTGAAGCTCACCCGCACCGAATTCGACCTCCTGCTTGCCTTGCTGGAGACGGGACGGATTGTGCGGACCAAGGCAGACCTCGCCCGTCGCCTGCGCAACGAACCGTACGACGTCGGCAGTTACGTCAGCGACGCGGACGAACGTGCCGTTGAGGTGCACATGGGGAACCTGCGCAAGAAACTTGGCGACAGCATCCAGGCCCCCCGCTGGCTTGAGACGGTCCGCGGCGTCGGCTACCGGCTGGCTCCCGCGAACAACAACTAAGCAACCCGCAGGGGCTCCGGGGGGGGGGCCCGGGGGGGGGGGGGGCGGGGGGGGCGCCCCCGGGCGGCCCCCGGGGGGGGCCCGGGGGGGCGGGCCGGCCCCCGGGGGCGGGCGGGGGGGGGGCGGCGCGCCGGGGGCGC
>NZ_JAJOHP010000093.1:0-15082 GCF_021109375.1 Arthrobacter sp. AK01 | reverse complement strand
CCGCCCTCCTGGGGGCCCGATGCCCCCCACCCCCTCCCACAAAAACGCCCCCACCAACCCCCCCCCCCCGGCGGAACCCGCTAACCGCCGGCGGCTGCTGTTTTCTGCTTTCTACTGATTTACCGCGGAGGAAACCTGCCGCGTATCAAAGTGGGACACACCACGGCCCCCCGACGGTGAAAACCTGAAGTTCGGGCGAATCGGTTTGCAAATGCCGACGCACCTTCGAATTTAGGAGATCGCATGACTAGCACAGCCGCTGCTGACATCGGCACCGTGGTCGACAACAAGGCCGTCCGCCGCCGCACTGTCGCACAAGCAATCGTTGAATACCTTCAGGTCCAATACAGCGAATTGGACGGTGAGCGTCGTCGCCTCGTTCCCGGCATGTACGGCATTTTTGGCCACGGAAATTCCGTTGGATTGGCGCAGGGAATCGACGAGTACGGTGTGGATTTCCCCCACTACCAGGGCAAGAATGAGCAGTCCATGGTCCATGCAGCCATTGGTTTCGCAAAGGCTTCCAACCGCGCAGCCACCCTTGCGTGCACGGCTTCCGCAGGGCCGGGGTCTACCAACATGGTTTCCGGGGCCGCGACGGCAACCACCAACCGCCTCCCCGTGCTTCTGTTCCCTGCCGACATCATCAACAACCGTTTTGGTGATCCGGTGCTGCAGCAGATCGAGCATCCGGTAGAGAGGGACGTCTCCGCCAACGACTGCTTCCGTCCGGTCAGCCGCTATTTCGACCGCATCACTCATCCGGCCCAACTGCTGTCCACCCTTCCGGAGGCCATGCGTGTCCTTACCGATCCCGTGGAAACCGGCGCCGTCGTGGTCTGTCTTCCACAAGATATTCAAGGCGCGGAGTTCGACTTCCCGGAGTCCTTCTTCACGCCGCGGGTGTGGCACATTCGTCGTCGTCCGGCTGTGGAGGACGAATACCGCGATGCTGCCGACATCATCGCGAACGCCGAGCGTCCCCTGCTGATTTCAGGAGGTGGTGTCCGGTACTCGAAGGCCCAGGAGGAACTGGCACGCTTCAGCGCCGAGTTCGGCATCCCGGTTACGGAAACCTATTCAGGCAAGGGCAGCGGCCCCATCAGTGAGCTGAATCTGGGTGCGCTGGGTGTGACCGGAACGGTGGGAGCCAACGAAATCGCCGATGGCGCTGATGTTGTCATTACTGTTGGTTCACGCCTCCAGGACTTCATCACCGCTTCACACTCGTTGTTCCAGAACCCCAACGTGAAGTTCGTCAACCTCAACGTTGGCTCGTTCGACGCGCACAAGATGGGTTCATTCCCGGTCATCGGCGATGCGAAACTTTCGCTTGCGGCGCTGCGGGAACGACTGGCAGCCATTGACTTCGGTACCTCCGCTGATTACCGCAGCGAGATCGCGGACGCTCGGAAGGCCACCCTTGAGGTGCGCAAGCACGATCTTCAGGCATTCCCCGGTGAAAACATGAGCCAGGCCCAGGTCATCGACGTTCTGAACCGCACCGCAACCAACCAGGACGCCCTGATCCTGGGCTCCGGTGGTGTGGTTGAGGGCATCCACAAGGCCTGGGATACGTCCAACGGCGCCGAAATCCACTTCGAGTACGCCAACTCGTGCATGGGCCATGAGATTCCGGCCGGCCTCGGCTACCGGATCGCACGTGGGGACGCGCCGGGAGAGGTCTACGTCTTGATCGGTGACGGCACCTACTTCATGCAGCCAACGGAGCTGGTCACGGCCGTACAGGAACGCAAAAAGATCATCACCATTGTGATCGACAACCGCGGACATCAGTGCATCTGGCCTCTACAGGTGTCCAAGGGTGGCCCCGGGCGCGAGTTCGGTACGCAGTACCGGGAACGCAGCAGTGAGTCCGGTCGCCTTGACGGGGCAGTTCTGGACTTCGACATTGCCGCCAATGCCGCCAGCATGGGATGTGCAGCTTGGTCCACCTCCACCGTTGAGGAGTTCCAGAATGCGCTCAAGGAGGCCAAGGAAGGGGACGGCCCCGCAGTGATCGTCGCTCGGGTGGAGCCTTGGCGCTACCTGTCCGGCAGCGGAGCCTTCTGGGACGTGGGAGTGCCTATGACCTCGCAGCGTCCGGGCAGCCAGGAGGGTACTGCAAAGCACTTGGAGGGCCGCGCCCGCCAGCGCTTCTACGCAGCCACCACTGCACCTGACCAGCGCTAAGCGCAACAGGCGGGGCCGTCATGCGACGGTCCCGCCTGACCCATTTACCGGACCATACTCAGCCTAAATACTGACAAAGGAGTACCAACATGAGCGCATTTACCGTTATTGATCCAGCCACGGGAACCAAGCACGCACAATACCCAGCGGCCACAGATGCAGAGGTAGAAGCCGGCCTGACCGCAGCCCAGGCTACCTACCAGGACTGGTCACGCACCACCACAGTGGCTGAGCGGGCTGCTTTGGCCAAGCGCCTGGCCGAACTCTTCGTGGAACGCAAGGACAAGCTGGCAGCCATCATCAACCGGGAGATGGGCAAGCCCCTCGCACAGGCGGCCGGAGAAGCAGAGTTCTCCGGTTCCATCGCCGCAGCCTTCGCCGAGCACGCAGAGGAATGGCTGGCCGACGAGGACCTTGAGGTAGCCGATGGTCTGCGGACGTTCTTCCGGTACCAAGGCCTGGGCGTAGTTCTGGGCATCATGCCGTGGAACTACCCGTACTATCAGGTGGCACGCTTCGCGATTCCCAACATCATCCTGGGCAACACCGTGATAGTCCGCCACGCGAGCCAATGCCCGGAATCTGCTCTGGCACTTGAAGAGCTGTTCCGCGACGCCGGCTTCCCGGACGGCGCCTACGTCAACCTCTTCGCCACACATCAGCAGATCTCAGACATCATCGCGGATGACCGCATCCAAGGCGTTTCTCTCACTGGCTCCGAGCAGGTAGGCGCAATCGTGGCTGAGCAGGCAGGCCGTGCCTTGAAAAAGTGCGTGCTGGAGCTCGGCGGTGCCGACGTATTCATTGTTCTCGACACGGACGACCTGGATCAAGCAGTGCGAAAAGCTGTCATGGGACGGATGGGCAACACCGGTCAGTCGTGCAATGGCTCGAAGCGAATCGTCGTGCTGGATAAGCACTTCGATGAGTTCTCCGAAAAGTTCAAGGCAGCCATTGCCGGCCAATCGTACGATAACGGCGACTTTGGCCCGATGTCTTCAGATTCAGCCACTAAGTTCCTGAAGGGGCAGGTACAGGGAGCCATCGATCAAGGTGCCGAAATCCTGGTGGGCAATAACGAACCGCAGGGCAACGTCTTCACCCCGACAGTCATTACCAACATCACTCCTGCCATGGACGTCTACAGTGAAGAGCTCTTCGGACCGGTTGCCCAGCTTTACAAGGTCAGCAGCGATGAGGAAGCCATCAAACTCGCGAATTCGTCGCCGTATGGCCTCGGTTCCGTGGTGATTTGTGATGACCACGAGCGTGCCGAGCGGGTAGGGAACCAGCTCGACGTCGGAATGGTGTTCATTGGCGCCTACGACCTCAGCGGAGCCGATGTACCGTTCGGTGGTGTCAAGAAGTCCGGTTATGGACGGGAACTGGGCAAGGTGGGCATGCTCGAGTTCGCCAACAAGAAGTTGTTCCGCTTCGCCAAGTAATTAACAACCCAACAAGAGGAGGCCGGATCATTGACGATCCGGCCTCCTTTTATTGCGGGTGGAGTGAGGTTGTGCCTAGGCCTGGTAGGTGGTTTTCCCGGAAACCTCCGGAATCTGGACCCAGTCGCCGGAGCCGGCGCTACGCAGCGAGGCATCAACGAGTTCGGAGGCTGACCAGCCATCCGCGGCGGACGGACCCAGTTGTTTCCCTTCGGCCACCGAACGCAAGAAGAGTGCCGCTTCAATGGTCTTGAGGTCATTGAAGCCGATGCCGGGGCCGGGTCCGGGCTGGAAGCGGCCGAACTCGCCGAAGGACGGGGGAGTCATGATGGTGCGATAGCCAGTGCGGTCGGTGGCGAGTTCCAATTGGTTCATTCGTTCGAAATTCCAGCGCAATGATCCCTCGGTGCCGTAGACCTCGATGATGTACTCGGCGTGTGGGCCGATGGCGACACGGGTGGATTCGAACATGCCGATTGCTCCACCCTCAAAACGGGCAAGCATGGCAGTGTAATCCTCGTTCTCCACCTCTCGGGTGACGTCGGAAGCCTGACCCATGTCGAAGGAATTCGAGGAGTTGCCAGCTGGGAGCGGCCGGTCCTTGATGAATGTCTCGGTGACGGCGTTCAGCGACGTGATGCGACCCACCAGGAACTGGGCGAGGTCGAAACCGTGGCTCAGTACGTCGCCCAGGACGCCGGATCCTGCACGTGCCTGCTCATAGCGCCAGGTGAAGACTTGGTTTGGATCAGAGGCGTATCCGGTGAGGAGACGGATCTGCACATTGGTGATCTTGCCCAGAGTTCCGGACCTGATCAGCCTGCGCGCTTCTGCCACTGCCGGGGCGTGCCGGTAGTTGAACCCAACGGAGGTGATGAGGCCAGCGGCCTCGGCCCCTTGGGCGATCTCACGGGACTCTTGGGCGCTGCGGCCCATGGGCTTCTCAATCCAGAAGTGTTTACCTGCCTCGATGGTGGCAAGCGCTATTTCATGGTGAAGGAAGTTGGGTGAGCAGATAGATACGACATCCACGTCCGGGTTTTCCAGCACTTTGCGGTAATCCGTGGCCGTTTGCTTGTAGCCGAGCGCGTCTTCGGCGTGATGGCGGCCGGCATCGTCCGGGTCGGCAGCGATCACCAGCTCTGGATGGCGGGGCAGTTCAGGAAAGAACTGCTTGGTCGCCAGATACGCGCGAGAATGCAGCCTCCCCATCCATCCGACCGAAATCAGGCCAACCCCAAGGCGGTTTTGCTGTTCCAAGAGCGCTCCTTAGTCTCTACCGCTGTCCCGCGGTGCTGTGCCGCAGACTGACGGCGGCATCTGTTGATCAGCCTAGGAACGTTGTCAGTGTGCTCTGTGTCTCAATGTGAGACAGCTGGGGGTAGCTGCGCGCTGTTTTAGTGGGACGTACTAGTCCGCCACTGCCAAGCAAGAGGAGCCCGTCGCCGATGATGGACCGCGAGCAACAACTTCGAACGGAACCCCTTCGGGTTCTCATCACTGGTGCAACCTCAGGCGTTGGGGAAGCGACCGCAAGACTCTTCGCCAAGCGGGGTCACCGGCTCGCGTTACTGGCCCGGCGTTCTGAAGAATTGCAGCGTGTGGCAGACGATATCGACGCCGGCGCCCACACGGTGGTTGCCGACGTCGCCGCTGCCAGCGAGGTCAAGAACGCCGTGCGGGGCGCGATCCACACACTAGGTGGCTTGGACGTAGTGGTCAACGCTGCGGGTGTAGCCGGACATGTTGCGTTGGAAGACCTTACCGAAGACCGCTGGCACGAAGTGCTGGAGACAAACTTGTCCGGCACCTTCTACGTGGCGCGGGAGGCTGCACTCCATATGAGACGGTCCGGTGGCGGCTCGATCGTCAACGTCGCATCCGATCTCGCCGCCATGGGCGTGCCAGGCCTTGTTCACTACTGCGCGGCGAAAGCAGGCGTTGTGGGACTCACCCGCGCCATGGCACTGGAACTGGCGCCACTGGTCCGAGTCAACGCCGTTTGCCCGGGACCGATTGACACGCCCATGGTGCGTGAAGGGCTGGCCGCGGCGCCGGACCCAACAGAGGCCCGGAGATTGAAAGAGAGCACTGTGCCGCTGAACCGTCTCGCGGATCCCGACGAAGTGGCAGCAGCCATCTATTTCCTGGCGGTCGACGGAACCTTTGCGACCGGAACCAGCATGGCGTTCGACGGCGGCACCTCGGCCGCGTAGGCATCGTCACCAATTACCTGTCAAGACCGATCAAGCCCAAGGAGCTAAAAGACATGGAAGAGTCGAGCTATAAGGACCTCCGCAGTGCGCGCTGGTTTGCACCCCACGACCTCACGGGATTCGTTCACCGAACAGCGATTCAAGCTGAGGGCTTCTCCCGCTTCGCACTCAAGGACAAACCGGTCATCGGCATCGCGAACTCGTGGTCGGAGCTTGTCAACTGCAATATTCACTTCAAGCTGCTGGCCGACGCTGTCAAGCGCGGTGTCCTCATGGCCGGTGGGCTGCCCCTGGAGTTCCCCACCATTTCCCTGGGCGAGAGTCTCATGAAGCCTTCAGCCATGCAGTTCCGAAACCTCATGGCCATGGACGTTGAAGAATCCATCCGCGCCTACCCGTTGGACGCCATCGTGCTCCTGGGCGGCTGCGACAAGACCGTTCCAGCCCAACTCATGGGTGCTGCGAGTGCGGACGTCCCGACCATCATGCTCACCGGTGGGCCCCAAGAGCCGGCGCACTTCCGTGGTAAGCAGCTTGGTGTCGGCACGGACACGTGGAAGTATGCCGATGAGCTGCGTGCAGGAAAGATCACCGAGGCTGACTTCGACGAGCTTGAGTCGGCTGCCAAGCCCTCTGCTGGACACTGCAGCGAAATGGGAACCGCCTCTACCATGACGTCGCTGGTTGAGGCTCTCGGCATGTGTTTGCCGGGCACTGCATCAATCCCGGCCGTGGACGCGCGTCGTGCCCAAGCTGCCGAAGCCACAGGACGCCGGGCAGTTGAAATGGCCATGTCACAGGGACCAAAGCCAAGCGAAATATTGACGAAAGAGGCGTTCGATAACGCCATCACCCTCCTGATGGCCGTGGGTGGTTCCACTAACGCAGTAGTGCATCTTCTGGCGCTCGCGAGGCGCGTCGGTTACGAGTTGCCGCTGGATCGCTTCCATGAGATTTCGCAACGTACGCCTCGCATTGTCAACGTCCGCCCCTCGGGCGAGTACTTGGTGCAGCAGCTGTTCCAGGTGGGCGGCATTTCCACGGTACTCAAGGAATTGGCGCCGCTCCTGAACAAGGACGCCATTACCGTCACAGGTGAGTCCCTCGAAAATGGTTACAACTCGGCCCCCGAACCCGATGGCGTAGTGGTCAGCACGCTCGAAGCCCCATTTGATGCCTCCGGAGGCATCGCCGTCGTCCGCGGCTCCTTGGCACCCAACGGTGCGGTCATCAAGCGAAGCGCGGCATCCAAGGATCTGTTGCAGCACAAGGGATCGGCGGTGGTGTTCGAGGACATTTATGATCTTGGGCGCAGGATTGACGATCCCGAGCTGGACATCACCGAAGACTCTGTTCTGGTCTTGCGAAACAGCGGGCCCGTGGGAGCTCCCGGGATGCCTGAATGGGGCATGCTGCCCATTCCCGAAAGGCTGTTGCGGCGCGGCATCCGTGACATTGTCCGTATTTCCGATGCCAGGATGAGCGGCACCGCCTTTGGAACCACAGTGTTGCACGTATCGCCTGAGGCGGCGGTGGGTGGACCGCTGGCGATAGTCCGGGACGGGGATCCTATTGTGCTGGACGTAGAGAACCAGCGCCTGGACCTGGATATCCCCGCTGATGAGATCAAGAGCCGACTTGCCGAACTCAAGCTCCCCGAACCGAAATACCGGCGTGGCTACGGACGGCTCTTCATCGATCACGTCAACCAGGCCGACGAAGGCTGTGACTTCGACTTCCTCAAGGGCCTTCCCGATGAGGAACCACAGCGTTTGCCCCATGGCCTCATGAGCGGTTGGCAGGGCGGCTGGTGAGTAGCTACGCGTCCGAACACGAGAACGCCCGGGGGAGTGCCGATGAGGGGAAGGCCCGGGAAGCTGTGTCGCGGCCGAAAGTGATGGTGATTGTTCAGGAGGGCCGGCCGCTGCCTCCGCTTGAACGGTTGGAAGCCGAAGCTGATGTCGCGGTGGTGCGCACTGCAGATGAGTTTCGGGCCGCCCAGCCAGGAACAGAGATCCTGTTCCTGAACGATTTCCGGACCAAACTCCTTCGGGAAGTAGGACCCGGCGATTTGCGCTGGATACACACGTCCAGCATCGGTGTGGACAGCCTCATGACCAGGGAGATCATCGACAGCGACATTGTGGTCAGCAACTCCCGCGGCGTGTGTGAGCGCCCCATCGCTGAGTGGGTCCTGGGGGTGTTGCTGATGTTTACCAAGGATTTGCGCCGCACCATCGAGCTTCAGCAGGCCCGGACATGGCAGCACCGCGAAACCGAGCCACTGCTGGGCCGGAAGGTCTTGGTTGTGGGGCCGGGACCGGTGGGCCGCGAAACCGTCCTTCTCCTCCGTGCTGCCGGAATGGACGTCGACATTGTGGGTCGATCTGCGAGGAATGACGCACAGCTGGGACACATCTCCGGTTTTGATGACCTTGACCGGCTTCTGGGCATCGCTGATGACGTGGTGCTGACATTGCCGCTCACAGAAGAAACCCGCGGCCTGTTCAACTCGTCGCGATTCAAGAAAATGCAGCCCGGAGCTCGCTTGGTAAATGTGGGCCGCGGGGCGGTAGTGGTGGAGCAAGACCTTCTGGAGTCACTTGACTCCGGCCGCCTGGGCGGCGCAGCCTTGGACGTTTTTGAGCATGAGCCGTTGGATGCCGCTCATCCGCTGTGGAGCCGGCGGGACATCCTGGTCTCACCTCATGCCTCCGGGGACCTGATCGGGTGGCGGGGAAAAGTGGTGGATAGTTTTGCCCGGAACCTCAGCCTCTGGAAGGCCAATGAGCCCTTGAATGATGTGGTGGATCTGAAAAAGCTTGATTCATCTTCTTCAGCCATGGCGCCCGAAAGGCCCTGAGAAAGCCTTTTCCCATGGGATATTTCGTGAGCCGAACAGACCGGAATATCCCATGGGATCCCGTGTCCCAAGCTGGTACAGTGCTTCCACGATCCCCGTCGGTAGTGTGATTCAGCACTCAAAATTTCGCGACGAGGATTACATGTCAAGCACACCAAGAGGTACGACGAAAACGCCGGCTCAAACCCAGGAACACAAGCTCAGCGGCAACATGGGCGTGGGCGAGCTCGTGATGAACGTTCTCGCTTTTTCATCACCGCTGACGACCGTTGCAGGCACACTGCCTGTGATGCTTCTCTTCAGCGGCCATACGGCACCGGGCATCTACCTTCTGGTGACGCTCATGCTGCTGATTTTCTCAGTCGGCTTCGTCAAGATGAGCCGCAGCGTTGAAGCTCCCGGCGGTTTCTATTCATTTGTCACAGCCGGCCTGGGTAAACCGGCGGGCCTCGGGGGAGCACTGCTGGCGCTCTTTGGCTACATCTTCATAGGGTTCTTCGCACCGTCCCTTTTCGCTCTCACGCTCCAGAGCTTCGTGGTCAACACACTGAACGGCCCAGACATCCCCTGGTATTGGTACGGGCTCGGCATCATCGCCATCACCACCGTCTTGGCCTATAACCGCATTGACCTCTCGGCAAAGGTCCTGACCGTTGTCATGCTGCTTGAATCTGCAGTAGTCATCATCTTCGACGTTGCGGCCTTCTCCACAGGATCCGCAGAGGCGGTTCAGGGGATCGGCTTCTCCATGCCATGGATCACCGATGCCGGATTGGGGCTGGCGTTGTTGTTCGCCGTCGGAAACTTTTTCGGGTTCGAGGCGACCGTCATCTACCGGGATGAAGTCAAGAACCCGGATCGCACCATCCCCAGGGCCACGTACATTGCAGTGGTGGGCATTGGATTGTTCTACGCTGTGGCGGCGTGGGCTTACACCTCCTTCATCGGTCCTGACAAAGTCCAGGATGCAGCTGCAGCAAACACAGTGAATCTGTTCAACGTTGGTGCCACGGTGCTGGTGGGAAAGATCTTTGCGGATATTGCTATTGTCCTGCTCATCACCTCGATCCTGGCGTCAATGCTCTCGATCCAGAACATCGCCGCCAGGTACAGTTTCTCGCTGGCCGCCGATGGAGCGTTGCCCTCGATTCTAGGTCGCGTGCATCCCCGTCATAAGTCGCCCTACATGTCGGCATTGGCCATTGGCCTGTTGTGGGCCGTCGCAACCGTCGTCTTCACTGTCATTGGGGTAGCCCCAGAGGCCTTGTACCCGATTGCAAGCGGGAGTGGCACTTTCGCAGTCCTGCTTCTGATGTTCATCACCAGCTTTGCCGTGCTTGTTTATTTCGTTCGCCGCCGGCGGGTGGACCCGGATTCGGTCTGGAAGACCATCGTGGCTCCGATTATCAGCGTCTTTTTCCTGGGGCTCATCACCTACTTGGCCATCACAAATTACCCGGAACTTATCGGTGGGTCGGCAATCATGACTGCCATCTTCATGAGTTTCACTTTTGCCTTGTTCTTCGGCGGGATTGTCTACGCATACCTCCTGCGTTCCAAGCGGCCTGATGTTTATGCGCGCTTGGGCCGGCAAAAGATCGACTAACAAAAAAGGTTCCTCTTCCTATATAGACCTGGAGATCTGCAATGACGCATCAAATCAGAGTCGGCCTGTTCGGAACCGGGCGCATAGGCCAAGTACATGCCATGAGCTTGGCTACCCTGGACGAGGCTACGCTGTCCTGGGTTTGTGATCCCTTCATCGAAGGTGCTAAACAAACCGCAGCTGAATTCGGTGGTCGGGTGACCGACGATCCTGATGAAGTGTTCGCTTCAGGTGAGATCGATGCTGTCATCGTGGCCTCTCCCACGGCGACTCATTTGGACCTCGTCGCAAAGGCGATCGAGGCGGACGTGCCAGTCCTCTGTGAGAAACCGATCGACCTGGAAATTTCCCGCGTGAACGCTTTTCGGGAGATAGCGGCTTTGTCAGACGTTCCTGTTGCCCTTGGCTTCAACAAGCGCTTTGACCGCCATTTCGTGGAGCTGAAACGCCGCGTGGCCGCTGAGGAAATAGGAGTTCTGGAGCAGCTGCTGATCACCAGCCGGGACCCGGGGGAGCCCCCGGCAGCCTATCTTCCCCAGTCCGGCGGAATCTTCCGGGACATGACCATCCATGACCTTGATATGGCACGATACTTCATTCCAAATATCGTTGAAGTTTCAGCACAAGGTGCAAACGTATTCAGCGACGCCATCCGTCACGCGGGCGATTTCGATTCCACCGTTGTCACCTTGCGGGGATCCAACGATGAACTCGTGACGATCATCAATTCGCGCCACTCAGCCTACGGTTATGACCAGCGGATCGAAGCCTTCGGGTCAAAGGGGCTTCTGCAGGTGGGGAATAAGAACGATAACCTCGTCCGGCACTGGGGTCCTCGATCCGTTGAATCCATTGGGCCATACCAGGACTTCTTCCTGGAGCGCTATGCAGAGGCCTATCGACTGGAAGTTGCAGAGTTCCTCCGTGCTGTTCGAGGCCTGCCTTCCAGGAGTCCCGGGTTCGAGGACGGCCGTGCTGCATTGATTCTTGCGGATGCTGCGGAGAAATCCGCCCGAACCGGCACTGCCGTTGAAGTGGACCTGAGCTAATCAGGTAATAAGGCCGCCTGCCCTGGGCCGCAGATGTTCCCGCAACGACAACTGCGGCCCAGGCCGGGCATTTTAAATTGTCAGAACGCTGGAGATGCGGTGCCAAGGAAAGGATGGGTAGCCGGACATGAACGCAGCCCATAAGTCAGAGAACTCAATGCAGGCCAGCTGGACACCGCCCGCCGGGTTCTGGGAGAAGGTGGAGCCTGGCGACGCTGTCCGTTTGCAGAGGCCCGGTTGGCCTCCCTATGACGGATACGTGGACGACGCGACTCCCGACGGTGATATCGTCTGGGTTCTCTCGGTGGGTGAGCGTCGACTATTTCACGTAGCCGACGGCTACAGCCTCGTTGCGTGGCCGTAAGCAGCTGATTTTAGCTTCCAGTATTCTCGCTGGAAGCTATTTTTGGTTGAGTAATTGAAACGTATCATTCCGGTGTTCCAAAGTGGCACACATCCACGGAACGCTCATCCGTCAAAGTTCTAGTAAGTGAAACAGTGTGGCGAAGGTCACGCGGCTCGGGGCTTTAGAACCATCCCGAATCAGCAGGTCAAACAACGTAGTTTGATGGACCGCGCCTCAAGTGTTTCACCGGATCATTCACATGGCCCTAACGAACGAGGATGAGATGACCGAAGCACCACCGGCGACCCCTCCACTGGTCGCCCTCAAGGACATACACAAGACATTCGGAGCAGTGTCCGCCTTGCGCGGCGTCAGCATCGATGTCCAGCCTGGCGAGACCTTCGCACTGCTGGGCGACAATGCCGCCGGCAAATCTACGCTCATGAAGGTACTGACGGGCGTGTATCAACCAGACCGAGGTTCCATCGAACTGGACGGCAAAGCGACCGAGTTCCCAACCCCATCAGCTTCACGCGATCAGGGCGTGGAGATGGTCTACCAGGACTTCGCCTTGGCGGACAACCTTGATGTTCGTTCCAACATTTTCCTGGGCCGGGAGCCGCAGAAGAACATCCTCGGCCCCCTATTGCGGATCATCGACCGCAAAAAGATGGAACTCGAAACCAAACGGGTACTCGAACGCTTGGACATCCCCATCAATCCACGTCTCAAGGTCAAGAGATTGTCAGGCGGACAGCGTCAGGCCGTCGCCATTGGCAGGGCGTTGGCATTCGATGCCCGCTTGATCATCATGGATGAGCCCACGGCAAACCTGTCGGTGGCCAAGGTGGACAAGCTCATTGAAGTGACCCAGCGCCTCAAAGATCTCGGCATCGCCGTCATCATCATCACTCACCGGCTGGATGAGGCATTTGCCGTGGCAGATCGTTTCGCGGTGATGCGCCAAGGCCAAGTAGTGGGTCGCTTCCGGGTTGGTGAGGTTACTGAAGCACAGGTGGCACACCTCATCTCCCACGGCACGTTGGATGACTACATCGACGACGGCGCCGGCATCCCCGACAACCGCCGCAAGATCGGAAGCACCTCATCGATGGACGTCGTTGATGTGATGGCCGCTCCTGGCACTACGAATGCGAGCCACTCATGAGTCTCACCATGGAAAATATCAAGACAAAGCTCGGACCCGCTGACCTTAAAGAGGGAATGACTGCCACCAAGGTCAAGCGCTTCATTGGTGACTATGGGATCATCATCCTTTTCGTGGTAATCCTTATCTTCCTCGCGGCTGCTGCGCCAAACTTCCTGACCCTGAACAACATCGTCAACGTGGTCCGGCAGTCGTCCATCATAGGACTGATTGCCCTAGGGATGACGTTCATTATGATCACCGCCGGCATTGACCTTTCTGTCGGTTCAATTGTGGGTTTGGCCGGTATGACTTTCGCCTTGCTGGCCCCGGCAAGTGGTGGTGCCTTCTGGTTGCCGCTGGTTGCAGGCCTCGCAGTAGGCCTGCTGGTTGGATTCCTGAGCGCAGCGTTGGTGGTCTGGGGAGCCATCCTGCCGTTCCTGGCAACACTGGCAACCATGGCCATTGCCCGCACGGCAGTTCTGGTCATGACGGACGGGCAGGTTGTTTCCGGGCTGAGCGGACCTGCTGAATGGCTCGGGTCGGGTTTCATCGGTCCGGTTCCTGTCCCGGTGATTATTTTCTTGATCGCCGCAGTTATCTGTGAGTTTGTCCTCAGCCGCACCAAATTCGGTTCGCATGTATATGCCGTAGGCGGCAACGAAGAGTCCGCCAAGAAAGTGGGCATCTCCACCAGCCGGGTGCTCTTCACCGTTTACCTCATCGGTGGCGTGACAGCCGCGCTGGGCGGACTGGTTCTTACCGCCCGTCTCGACGGGGCTGCGCCCGTAGCTGGCACCGGCTACGAACTTCAGGTGATTGCCGCTGTCGTCATTGGAGGAACGAGTCTCTTCGGTGGCGTAGGCACCATCCGCGGAACGGTCATCGGTGTCCTCCTGCTGGGCGTGGTCATGAATGGCATGAACCTGATGGGGGTCTCGTCGTACTACCAGCAAGGAGTTCAAGGCATCATCCTGGTGCTCGCCGTGCTGCTGAACCGGTGGAAGTCTGACTAGCCACTGCAGTAACCGAAATGCCCCGAACCCAATGGGGTCCACAGAACCAACAATCTCCTCAGCAATCAGAACCATTGAAAGGAACCATCATGGGAATGCGACAGAAGCTCGCCGTAACCACCGCTATGCTGGCCGCTGGAGCCCTCACACTCACCGGCTGCGGGGGGAGTAGTACCCCCGGCACGTCGGAGGCTGCAGGCAAGTCCTACAACATTGGCGTTGTGGTTCTTGACCTTCAGGACCCGGACCTGGCGCACATGACGGACGCCATGAAGAAGACTGCCGATGAAAAGGGCGTCAAGCTCAACATCACCGACTCCAAGAAGGACGTAGGAAGTGAGCTCAACCAGGTTGAAGATCTTCTCACCCGTCAGGTAGACGCCGTCATCATGCAGCCTTTGGATGGCGAGGCCAGCCAGAACGCAGCGAAGCGTGTCATCGCGGCCAACATACCGCTGTTCATTCTGTCCACCGAGTTCGCCGAAGGTTCGGACGTTGGATATAAGAGCTACATCGGTGTGGATGACACCGTGGCCGGTGAAATGCAGGCTGAGTACCTGAACAAGGCTCTTCCGGAGGGTGGCAACATTGTGTTCGCCGCGGGCATCTACGGTGCCTCCTGGACCGATCGCCGCAAGAACGGCTTCGACAGCAAGATCAACAAGAACTTCAAGATCGTGGCTGAATTCCAGGCGAAGGGAAGCCGTGACGACGCCAAACGCAACATGGAAGACACGCTTCAGCGCTTTAGCGCCGGCCAGATCGACGCCGTAGTGGCCAACAATGACGAAATGGCCATCGGTGCAGCCTCCGCTATTGCTGACGCGGGACGAACTGCCGAGTTCAAGGCCGTAGTCGGCGTCGACGGTACTGAACCAGCCATGCAGGACATCAAAGCCGGGACAATGTCGGCTACCGTCCGACAGGACTCTGCTGGACAGGGCGTCAAGGCAGTTGAAGTTGTCACTGACTTCCTCAAGGGCGGCAATGTGGAGAACCGCTACACGCTGCCATTCACGCTCATTACCAAGGACAACCTTTCCGAGTTCTTGAAGTAAGCAGCGAGATCAGTCAAGCGGGGGCCCCGGGGTTTTTAGCAGTGGGCGGGGTGTTTTTGGGCAAAACCGGGGGAAACCCGGGGGGGTTGACATGTTGGCGAAACCCACCGAATGGGTTAGCCACCCAACGCCCAGGGGTGAAC
>NZ_JAJOHP010000092.1:0-15509 GCF_021109375.1 Arthrobacter sp. AK01 | reverse complement strand
CGCCCACCCCCACACCCCCCCCGCCCCCCAAAACCCCCCCCGCTGCCCCCCCCCCCCCCACCCCCCCCCCACCCCCCCCAGCCGCCCCCCGCCGTAATTCGCGGGGGCCGTCCTCTTGCGTTTAAGGCGCGTCCCCTGGAGGCGCTCAAACCGCTCAAGTGGTCCTGAACCCCCGTTCGTGACGCCGTCAAGGAAGTCCTGAGCAAACCTTGAGACTTCCTTGACGGTTTCCCTCCCCTGATCTTGCGTTCGCGTTGGAACTCTAAGTGAGTCAACGCTTCAAGGCACGAACGGAGGGATCACAATGCTCACGGAAATCACGGAACTCACAGCCGACACAGCCGCAACGGACACTGCTGCTGCGCCACGCGGATCCCACCGTGCGGCCGGTGGCGTGGTCACCGTACTGGTTCCGGCCCACAACGAATCGGCCGGCATCACGGAAACCCTTACCTCGTTGAACAACCAGACCCGCCGTCCGGACCGCATTATCGTCGTGGCGGACAACTGCACCGACGACACCGAGACTCTCGCGCTTGCCCAGGGCGTCGAGGTCATGCGGACCGTCGGCAACAAGGACAAGAAGGCCGGTGCGCTCAACTTCGCCCTCAGCGAGCTACTTCCCGACGCCGACCCCGAGGATCTGGTCCTGGTTCAGGATGCCGACTCGCAGCTCGCCCTGGACTTCATCGAGAATGCAACGAAGAACCTCCTGACCGACGAACTGCTCGGCGCCGTGGGCGGCGTGTTCAGCGGCGGGCCTGGCGGAGGTTTCGTCGGGCACCTGCAGCGCAACGAATACGCCCGCTACGCCAGGGACGTCAAGCGCCTCCACGGCAAGTGCCTGGTAGTGACCGGAACGGCAGCCCTGTTCCGCGTCAAAACACTCCGAGACGTGGTCGCAGCCCGGCTGGAGGGCACACTTCCTCCCGGCAACGGCAAAGGCGGCGTCTACGACACGTCAGTCCTGACCGAAGACAACGAGCTCTCCTTTGCCCTGTTGACCTTGGGCTACCGCATCGCCTCTCCGTCCAACTGCACGCTGGTTACCGAGGTGATGCCCACATGGCGTGAACTGTGGGCCCAGCGGCTCCGCTGGAAGCGCGGCGCGGTGGAGAACTGCGTGCAGTACGGGTGGACGAAGATCACCAGGCCTTACTGGGGCCGTCAGTTCCTGTCCATGATCGGCGTCATTGTGACCCTGGCCTACTTCGGCTCCATCATCTTCGCCCTGACCACCGGAATGGGACTGAACCTTCACCCGTTCTGGATCGCAGTCACCGGCATCTTCGTCCTGGAGCGCATCGTCACGGTGCGGTTCCGGGGCTGGAGGTACATGCTGCTGGCCGCCACCATGTACGAAACCGTCATCGATATCTTCCTCCAGGCTGTCCATGCAAAGGCCTACCTGGATGCAGCACTCAACCGCAAGAAAGTTTGGTAGCAGTCATGTACAACAACCCAGTAGCTCCCCTCACCGGTGTCACCGCGGCCGGAATGGGCTCAGGCACACTCGCAGCGACCGGAGCCGGAGACCTCTTCTGGTTCGCGCTGGCGGCTTTCGCGATGCTGGCCCTGGGCCTCGCCATCAAGAGGATTGTGCCGGTCCGGGCACAGAAGAACTAACAAGCCCAACATGCCCGCAGTTGTGTCGCTTTTCCCCCAGCGCGACACAACTGCGGGTTTGTTGTATCCGCGCCTACGTCACTGGTGCTGTGCTTGCCGAGGTCTTGGCCACCGTGGTGTAACCAGCCTTGGTCCCCGTGACCCGAACGCTCATGGTGTCCGCCTGATCAGCGCTCACCAGCACGTAGTTCTTAGCCGTCGCCCCGGAAATGGCCACACCGGACCTGTACCACTGGTAGGTCAGGGTGGTTCCGGAGGTCCAGGTGCCTGGGTTGGCGGTCAGCGTGGAGCCAACTGTCAACGTTCCGGTGATGGTCGGAACGGGTGCCACCAGGGTGCCAGCTACCACTGTGGCCGTTTGGGCCGATTCCTTAGTGGTTGTTGCGTAGCCGGACTTGGTTCCCGTGACCCGCACTGTCAGTTTTGTGCCTTGGTCGGCAGCCGCGAGAAGGCGGGTGGACCCAGTAGCTCCGGAGATCGCCGCCCCGTTCCGGTACCACTGATAAGTCAGTGCAGTTCCCGTGGTCCAGGTTCCCGGGTTTGCTGTCAGCGTTGAACCGACGGCTGCGGTGCCTGACACCGTAGGAGTCGGAGCCACCAGCGGGATGCCCGGAACGAAGGAGAAATCGCGAATAGTGACCGTCTCAGGGGCAACGTGTGCCGCATCCCCGCCACCGCCACCGGTCACCCAGAGGTTGAAGTGAATTTGTTCATTGGCCGGCAGCGGAACGGTGGATCCCGTCAGGACGGTCCTTTTCAGAAGGGTCCCGCTGTAGCCCTCGCCGGCGAACGTCTCGAAGGTCAGCTTGCCTGGCTCCCAGACCATCCTGTGGGTGAGAATCGGGGCGTTCGTGACATCAAACGTGACGGTGTTGTTGCCCTGGCCCGGAGGTTTTGTGGCATCGAACCAGTACCCGTGACCCTGGGTTACCGGCCAGTCTTCACCGTAGGCGGCCCCTCCGCCCCACGCTGATGCTTCACAAAGGTCGATCTCCGTGTACCCCGGCTCCGCCGCGGGGTCGTAGGTGAACAAGCAACCCCACACAACTTCTTTTTGGAGCGCACTGACGTCCTTCTCCACCGTGGTGCTGTACGTGCCGTAGCCGAACCCTTCACGGGTGGACTGGAACTCTGCGCCCTTCGGAGCGGATCCGGTGGGGTTGGAGATGGAGAGTTTGACGTAGCCGTTGGCGTCGGGATTGCTTACGTTGTTGGCATCCCAACTCGCGTTGTACATGGGTGCCCCACCCCAAAAACGCTTCTGCCAGTTGAACCCTTTCCAAGCAAAGCTGCCCACAGGCCCAGGATCCTCGGCCATGGGAGTGGTATCCGCGGCTTGCGCGGAGCCAATCCCAGCGAACATCGATAAACCTACCGCCATAACGACGGCCAAACCCATTACTTTTCTTCCCCCATGTGGAAGGAGCCTCACTGACAATGCCATAGCTGTGTCCTCCTGCTGATGCGCCCAGAACGCCTTCGGCAATTGCCGAAGACCGCAGTCACGTTCCACCCCCGAGGAACGTGCAACTCCTCGATTATCAATTAGGCGGGACGCTGCCGGAAGCGAAATGAACCAGCAACATCGGCAATTCAACGTCAATTCGATAACGGCACCGCGGGGCGGAGTAACCTTGACCTGTCCGTCCGACTCACCCGCAGCACCATCACCCGGGGGCTCTCATCGCCATTCGCAGCGCAGGCATACTCCTTTACCGACAGACCTCGGCTGGGCCATTGGAATTGTGGATCGCCCACATGGGTGGGCCCTTCTGGGCTCGGAAGGACCAGCATGCCTGGTCCATACCCAAGGGTGAATTCCCCGAAGATGAGGACCCTTTGGCCGCAGCGAAACGGGAATTTACGGAGGAAATAGGTTCCCCTCCCCCGCCCACAGACTACGAATTGTTGGGCGTTTTTAAGCAGCCTTCCGGCAAACTCATCACCGCTTACGCCGCCGAGGCCAGCGACTTTCAGCCGGAGCAGATCGTCAGCAACACCTTCCCTATGGAATGGCCCAAAGGTTCAGGTGTCATCAAGGATTTCCCGGAAATTGACGACGCCCGTTGGTTTGAAGTGACCGAGGCGCGGACCAAGCTCGTCAAAGGGCAACTGCCCATAGTGGACGCGCTGATCCGGCACCTTGGCGGGCAATCCCTATAGAGCCGACCAGCCGCCGTCGGAAGCCAGAATGGCGCCGTTGACATTTGTGCCGTCCTCACTGAGCAAGAACGTGATGGACGCGGCCAGCTGTGCTGCGGTGGCAGGAGTCGGAACAGTCGCCTGCATCAAGGGGCCCAGCCGTTCGGCAGCGAGCTGCGATCCCCAATTGGCCACAATGTTGGTGATGGTGGGGCCGGGGGCCACTGCGTTGAACCGCAGACCCTTGGGTCCGTACATCACAGCGGAGTTCTTGGTGAGGCCAACCACGGCGTGCTTGGACGCTGTATAGGCGGCACCGGCAGCAGAACCACGCAGGCCTGCCTCGGACGCAACGTTCACCACAGATCCGGTTCCGGCTTCCAGCATGAGCGGCACCACTGCGCGGGTCAGGCGCATGAGGGCTGTGACGTTGATGCAGAATACACGTTCCCAGAGCTCGTCATCCACCTCATGGATGGGGGCGAAGTTGTCCATGATGCCGGCAACGTTGGCCAGGGCGTCCACTCGTCCGGCTGCGGCAGCCAGGACAGCGGCTACGGTTTCCTCAGTGGAGATATCACCCGCCACGGGAACCAGGTCAAGGCCGCTGTTCTCCTCCACCAGGGCGTCCAGACGTTCCTTGCTGATATCGACGGCAATGACCTTGCCGCCTTCCTTGGCGATGCGCAGGGCCGTGGCTTGGCCAATACCCGAAGCCGCGCCTGTGACGATGATGGTCTTGCCGGCAAAACGGCCAGAGGTGGTGGCCTCCTGCCATGAAGCGTCGTTGCCCATGATGTCCTTCCGATGGTTGCTGAGTGGTTCACCCCACCTTATGACACTCTGTGTCATTATGTAAGAGTGAATACTGGAGGGATGATTTCGGAAGATGCCAAGCCCGCGCGCGCCAGCGGTCGTCCAGCCACCATCGACCCCGACGCTGTGGCGGGACTCGCCTTGGACTTATTCGCCGAGCACGGGTATGAGAACACCTCCATGGAAGACATCGCCCGTGCTGCCGGCATCGGCCGCAAGAGCCTCTACCGCTATTTCGCCAGCAAGGCGGATCTCGTCTGGGGCGGCACCGAACCTGTGATCGAGGCGTCGACGCTCGCCTTCGGCTCGTTCCACAAACACGGAAAGTCCGACGGCGATGTGCTGGCCGGGTTGCGTGAAGCAGCGATCGCCGGAGTCGCCGTGATTCCGGATCTGTCGGTAACCCGCGGGCGCCTCCGCTTGATCGCCGAGCATGCCGAACTGACCAGCCGTAGTTACGAATCTTTGGCGCCACGGCGCGAAAGGGCCTTGGGCTTCCTCATCGAGAACGGCCTTTCCGATTCCGCGGCACGCTACTTGAGTGCCGCATACCTTGCCGCAACCTTCGAGGCGTGGATGCAATGGGCCGCCGGATCAGATCCGGATCCAGTGCCCTATTTGGTGGCTGCGCTTGAGGTGTTGCGGGTTCCTGCGCTTTAGCCGCTCTTTCGGGCGATGAACTGCCGGATCCATTCGATCGTCTCGGGGTGGTCCAGGTGCAGGCCGTGCCCCGCTTCGGGTACGCGGACCAGCACCGAGCGAGGGATGTGTTCACGAAGGATCAGGGCATTGGGCAAGCGAGTGAGTCGGTCGTCCGTACCGTGAAGGATCAGCGTGGGAGCCTTGATGGATCCGAGCTCGCTCCAGGCATCGTGATCACGACTTGCCTTGAAATGGCGTGCCTTGGCCCACGCCGAAGCCTGGGAATTGAAGAACGTGTACGTCGCTTCGGGATTGGCGCGGACCCATGCAGGGTCGAAGAAGAGCTCTTCGAGCCGGGACATGTCGCCGCTGACCAGGGCCGCCAGGGCAGCTTTGTCCGGTTGGACACTGGCGTCCGGCCACCTTCCTCCACTCGTCGCCGCCAGAACCAGGGTCCGGACTTTCTGGGGGTAGTCGATAGCCAACCACTGGCCGATTCGCCCACCCATCGAGTGGCCGTACACGTGTGCTAAATCCGCATTCGCCGCTTTGAGGACGGCAGCAGCATCTTCGGCAAGGAGTCTGGTGGTGTAGCGCTCGGCGTCGCCCTTCCCACTCCGCCCTATCCCCCGGTGATCGAAGCGGATGACGCGGTAAGAGCGGGACAGTAGTTCCGCCGTCGGGCCCCAACCGTCCATGGCCGTGGCCTGCCCGGCGATCAGCAGCAGTGGCTCGCCGTCGCCGGACTCGGTCCAGGCGAGTTCGGCGCCGTCGGGGGCTGTGGTGAAGTACACCGTGACACAGTATCGGGGCGGCGGCCAAAGCGCTGCGGCGTGGGCCACAGTGCATCAATCCGCGGTAAAGATATCTTCTATGGCGCAACCGAACGTCCGCGCAATAAGGAACGCCAAGGGAAGCGAAGGGTCAAACTTCTCCCGCTCTATGGAGATCACCGTCTGCCGGGAAACACCGAGCGCAGCCGCCAGGTCGGCCTGGGTCCAGTTGCGTCCGGTCCGGCGCTCGGCGAGGTTGTTCTTCACTTCAACGCCCGGTAGCGAATTACCAAGTAACGAACTCCCGCATCCAAGGCACTCAACACAACGAGGCCGAGAAGGACCGGAAGCGCATCAACCGTGAACCGCCCGATGACCAGCACCAGGACAGCAACGATCGTGGCCACCAACACGTCCAGGAAGGCTCCGGCCCCGGCTTGGCGCATCCATTGCAACTCCACGCTCTGCTCGCCGTGGGCATCGCGGGCCACGGTGTGGTTGGACACGAAGACCTTGGCTCCCAGCGACATGGCCGGGTAGACAGTACAGAGAGCGCCAATCCCTGCCGCGAGCCAGAAATCGCCCGGGTTTGAGGCTCCAACCAGGACGGCAACCGCGATGGTCAGGATTGCGCCGAGCGTAGTGGCCAACACGTAGTGGTGGACCGGCGCACGTCGCGATGTAAAGGAAGCTTTACTCATTGTTGAAGTAAAGCACCCTTTACATTTCGGGGCAATGGTTGCGTCCGAGGGCTAGCGTTAGGGAATGACCACCGAGTACAAGTACGACGTCGAGGTGCTGCACCTTTTGGTGTCGCCGGCCCATGCTTACTTTGGCCGTGCCCGCGAAGGTGCCGCGGATGTCCCCACCACCGACGCGGAGCAGGCGGAGCTGGTGGCCGGCAAAGGGATTGTTGGCGACAGGTTTTTTGGCAAGGCCGCCCACATGGATGCGGCTGTGACGGTCTTTGCCATGGAGGCCCTGGAGTCCATCGCGGCGGAACTCGGGGCTGGGCCGTTCGATCCCCTGCTGACCCGACGGAACGTGGTGGTGCGGGGAGTCGAGCTGGCTCCCCTGCTTGGCCATGAATTCGCGCTGGAGTCCGGCGGGGACGTGGTGCGATTGAAGGCAGGACGACCTGCCCACCCCTGCGCCTGGATGGACGAAATGCTGGCTCCGGGTGCCCATAAGGCGATGCGCGGGCGCGGGGGTGTGCGCTGCCAAGTGGTTTCGGGAGGCCTGCTTCATCGCGGCCCGGCGGTGCTGGTCAGCACAGTCCCGCTTGACCCAAGCAAGGCCGGTGAAGCGAAGGTGCTCCGGCCATCGCGGTTGCCGTAGTTTCCCTCAAAGGAAAAGCCCTGCAACCCACCCAGGTTGCAGACCGGCCTTCCTCACTCCAATCAAGGTCAGGAAGCCACGCCCCCCCCCGGCGTCAGGGCTCAAACCTCTTCAGCCGCCGGCGCTGCGAATTGGGCCTCGTACAACCGGGAGTACGCCCCACCCTCGGCCAGCAGTTCCGAGTGGGTTCCCTGCTCCACGATCTGCCCGGCTTCCATCACCAGGATGAGGTCGGCGTCGCGGATGGTGGAGAGCCGGTGCGCGATCACAAAGCTGGTCCGGTCCGAGCGCAGGGCATTCATGGCTTTCTGCACCAACACTTCGGTCCGGGTGTCCACGGAGCTGGTGGCCTCGTCCAGGATCAGTACCGACGGCCGGGACAGGAAGGCCCGGGCAATGGTGAGCAGCTGCTTCTCACCTGCGGAAACATTGCCGCCCTCGTCGTCGAGCAAGGTGTCATAGCCCTCCGGCAGCGACTTCACGAAACGGTCCACGTAGGTAGCCTGTGCGGCCTCCATGATCTCCGCCTCTGAAGCCAAAGGCCGTCCGTAAGCGATGTTGTCGTGGATCGTCCCGCCGAACAGCCACGTGTCCTGCAGGACCATCCCCATCCGTGAGCGCAGTTCCTGCCGCGAGAGCGAGGCGATGTCTACGCCGTCGAGTGTTATCCGCCCTGAGTCCAAGTCGTAGAAGCGCATCATCAGGTTCACCAGGGTGGTCTTGCCCGCACCTGTGGGCCCAACAATGGCGATGCTCTGCCCCGGTTCGGCCACCAAACTGAGGTCCGTGATGAGCGGTTTGTCCGGCGAGTAGCGGAAGGACACGTTCTCGAAAACGAGCCGCCCGCGGCCCACACCCGAACCGGAAGGAGGGGGTTCAGCCGACTCTTCCTCCTCATCCAGTAGATCGAACACCCGCTCCGCCGAGGCAACTCCGGACTGCAACATGTTCGCCATTGACCCGAGTTGGGCCAGCGGCATGGTGAACTGCCTCGAGTACTGGATGAAGGCCTGGACGTCGCCCAGCTGCATGGAGCCTGAGGCCACCTGCAGGCCACCCACCACGGCGATCCCTACATAAACCAGGTTTCCGATGAACGTCATGGCCGGCATGATCAGCCCGCTCACGAACTGCGCCCCGAAGCTGGCCTGGTACAGCTCGCCGTTCTTCGCCCGGAACTTCTCCTGGACCTCGTTCTGCCGTCCGAACACTTTCACCAGGGCGTGCCCGGTGTAGGTTTCCTCGATCTGGCCGTTGAGTTCGCCGGTGTTCTTCCACTGCGCCACGAACAGTTTCTGCGAGCGTTTGGCGATGAACAGGGTGGTACCAAGGGTCAGCGGAATGGTCACCAGTGCGATCAGCGCCAGCAGTGGCGAGAGCAGGAACATCATCACCAGCACCCCCACCACCGTCAGAAGTGAAGACACCACCTGGCTGATGGATTGCTGGAGGCTTTGCGAGATGTTGTCTACATCGTTGGTCACCCGGCTCAGCAGCTCACCGCGCTGGATGGAGTCGAAATAGCGCAGGGGCAGCCGGTGGATTTTCGCTTCGATCCGCTCGCGGAGGCGGTAGACGGTCCGCTGCACGACGCCGTTGAGCACGTACGCCTGCACCCAACCGAACGCTGAGGCCAGGACATAAAGCGCCAGCGCCCACAGCAGCACCGAGGCCAACGCACCAAAGTCGATTCCGACGCCGGGAGTCAGGGTCATGGCGCCCAGCATGTCCGCTTTGCTGTCATCACCGGAGGCGCGCAGCCCTGCGATGACGTCGGCTTTGGAGACCCCCGCGGGCAGCTGTTTGGACACGACGCCGGCGAAGATCAGGTTGGTGCCTTCCCCCAACAAGCGTGGGCCAATCACGGACAATGCCACGCTGACCACGGCGAACACCAGCACCAAGGTAAGCCAGAACCGCTCCGGACGAAGCGTTCCCAGCAAACGCCGGGCAGAGGGACCAAAGTTGGACGCCTTCTCCGCCGGAATATTCATCCCGGCGAACGGTCCTCCGCGGCCTGGTCCCATCGCTGGCCGCTGGGGACCGCGTGGGCCGGCTGATACGGCGCTCATGCGGCCTCCTCCGCAGCGAGCTGGGAGGACACGATTTCCCTGTACGTCCCGGACGTCTCCAACAACTCCTCATGCGTTCCGCGCCCAACGATCCTGCCGTCGTCGAGCACCAGGATCTGGTCCGCGTCGGCGATGCTTGAGACCCGCTGGGCGACGATGACCAGGGTGGCTCCGTTGGTATGGCGTTGGAGGGCTTGCCGGAGCCTGGCGTCGGTGGCGGTGTCCAAGGAGGAGAAGGAGTCGTCAAAGATGTAGAGCTCCGGCTGCTTCACCAAGGCGCGGGCAATTGCGAGCCGCTGCCGCTGCCCGCCGGAAACGTTGGTGCCACCTTGCGAGATTGAGGCGTCCAGGCCGCCTTCCATTTCCTCAACAAAGTCCCGGGCCTGGGCCACGGAAAGTGCCTGCCAGAGTTCGTCGTCGGTGGCGTCGGGTTTGCCGTACTGGAGATTACTGCGGACCGTACCCGAGAACAGGTAGGGCCGCTGGGGCACCAGCCCGATATGTCCCCACAAGAGGTCCGGATGGAGTTCGCGGACCTCCACGCCGTCCATCCGGACGGATCCGCTGGTGGCGTCGAAGAGACGTGGCATGAGGTTCACCAAAGTGGTCTTGCCGGCCCCCGTGCTGCCGATGATCGCCGTGGTCCGGCCAGCGATGGCCGTGAAGGAAACCCCGCTCAACACTGGCTGTTCGGCACCCGGGTAGGCGAATCCGACGTCGCGCATTTCCAGTTCGCCGCGGCGGATGCCGCCGGTGACAGGGTTCGACGGCGGCTGGACACTTGAGTCGGTCTCCAGCACCTCGCCGATCCGGTCGGCAGAAACGGACGCACGAGGGATCATCACGGCCATGAACGTTGCCATCATGACCGACATGAGGATCTGCATGAGGTAGCTCAGGAAAGCGATCAGGGTTCCCACCTGCATGGAGCCGTCCTCGATCCGGAACGAACCGAACCAGATCACCGCCACGCTGGACACGTTCATCACCAACATGACCACAGGGAACATGAGCGCCATCAAACGTCCGGCCCGCAGCGCAACGTCCGTGACGTCGTCGTTCGCTTTCGCGAACCGGGCGGCCTCCATGTCCTCCCGGACGAAGGCACGTACCACGCGGATGCCGGTGAGCTGCTCGCGAAGGACCCGGTTCACGGCGTCGATCCGGACCTGCATCTTGCGGAACAGCGGCACCATCCGGGTCACAATCAACCCAACAGCCACCAACAGCACCGGCACGCACACCGCGATCAGCCAGGACAATTGGGCGTCCTGCCGCACGGCCATGATCACACCGCCGATACTCAGCATGGGAGCCGCCACCATCAGCGTGCAAGACATGAGGACCAGCTGCTGCACCTGCTGGACATCGTTGGTGGAGCGCGTGATCAGTGATGGCGCTCCAAACCTGGTGACCTCCTGCTCCGAGAACTCCCCCACCCGGCTGAAGATCGCGTCACGGAGATCCCGGCCCATCCCCATTGCGGCCTTCGCACCGAAATAGACCGCAACCACTGCGCACGCGATCTGCAGGAGGGTGATCAGCAGCATGAGGCCGCCCATGCGCAGGATGTAGTCAGTGTCCCCGGTGGCCACGCCGTGATCGATGATGTCGGCGTTCAGCGTCGGCAGGTACAGCGACGCGATGGATTGCGCCAGCTGGAAGACGACGACGGCGATCAACAGCCGCTGATGCGGCCGCAGGAAACGAACAAGTACCTTCCACAGCATGCGGACTCCGAGCCAAAGCGTTGTGAACCGAAGGCCAGTTTACGTCTGGTTGCTGCGGGCAACTAGAGGGAAATGAGGGGTAATGCCAGTGACTCCCCCTCTTGGCTGCGGACCCAGGCCGGGATTGCCCAGAGCAAGGCGCGACGCCGGGACAGGTCGCCTTGGCCTGGCTGCTGGCGCAGAAGCCCTGGCTCGTGCCGGCGTCGCAGTAGGCCAGTAGGCTGGAAACGTTCGTGTTGAACCGCATCGAAGGGACTTGAGTTTTGGCTTACATCACCGTCGGAAACGAAAACAGCACTGAGATCGAGCTCTACTACGAGGATCACGGAACAGGCCAGGCGGTAGTCCTGATCCACGGCTACCCGTTGGATGGTTCATCCTGGGAGAAGCAGACCGCTGCCCTGCTCGACGCAGGCTACCGCGTGATCACCTACGACCGCCGCGGATTCGGCAAGTCCAGCCAACCCACGAAGGGCTACGACTATGACACCTTCGCAGCCGATCTGAAGTCCGTCCTGGACACCCTGGACCTGAACGACGCCGTGCTGGTGGGCTTCTCCATGGGCACCGGCGAAGTTGCGCGCTACATCAGCACCTACGGTTCGGCCCGCGTTGCCAAGGCAGTCTTCCTCGGCTCGCTGGAACCGTTCCTCTTGAAGACCGATGACAACCCGGACGGGGTGCCGCAGGACGTGTTCGACGGCCTTGCCTCGGCAGTCAAGGCAGACCGGTACGCCTTCTTCACCGATTTCTTCAAGAACTTCTATAACAGCGACACCTTCCTGGGCACGGAACGCCTCAGCCAGGAAGCCGTGGACGCCAGCTGGAATCTCGCCAGCAAGTCCGGCGCGTTCGCATCGGTTGCCGCCCAGCCAACGTGGCTCACGGACTTCCGGGCCGACATCCCCAAGATCGATGTGCCGGCCTTGATCGTCCACGGCACGGCTGACAATATCCTGCCCATCGACGTCACCGGCCGGCGTTTCAAGGATGCACTGCCCAGCGCCGAATATTTGGAAATCGAGGGCGCGCCGCACGGCCTGCTCTGGACGCACGGAGCCGAGATCAACGACGCCCTGTTGGGCTTCCTCAAGAAGTAGCCGCTCCACGCTGATGGGCCCGACGCACGGTTGTTACGGCGTCGGGCCTGTCATTTCTTGAGCCGCAGCTTCCGCGCCATTCCGCCGTTCTGCAAGTAGTCCTGCTCCGTAGCATCGGCGGCGTTGCGTTCCATGGCGTGCAGCAGTCCGAAGGTGAAGGCACTGCTTCCAACATCCGACGCCGTGCCCAGCCTCAGCAGTTCAGCCCGGGCCATCACACTGTCCTGGTGCTCGCCCAGGATCGACTGGACCTTGTGGGCAGCCTCGCCCAACCGGGCGGCCCTCTTTCCATGAACTCTCTCCGCGGCCTCGGCGGCAAAGCGCAGTTTCTTGGCGGCTTTCCGTACTTCATGAAACGCCGTATCGCGTTGGGGCCCGACGGCGGCACCCACCGCAGCCTTGTGGCGTTTGGCCAGCCGTTTGGCGGCTTTGTTGACGAGCTTCGCCGTGGTTTTTGTGGCCTTCCTCGTTGCCTTGCGTGTCAGCGGCGGGGCGTCGAGGAGGTCTTCCAACTCGTCCAGCAGCCGGAAATAGCGGGGGCTGTTCAACCGGTTCTTGACGGCCGACATAGCAGTGTCCGCCCTGACTGCCATGCGCTGATCGAGTTCATCGTGCAGTGGGCCGAGGACCAGCGTTCCGGGCAATTCATCAAGATCGTTCCTGAGGCGTTCGTGCAGGACTTCGGTGTCCCGGTACCGGCCCAGGGTCTTGGCCAATGATTTCAATCCGGTCTGGAGGTTCGCGGCTGCCCCCGCATCGAAAAGCTTGCGGTACGTGTGCAGCACGGACCGGATGCGGCGGATTATTGATCGCATCTGATGAACTGAATCGTCCCGGCCCAACCTCACATGGGCATCCTGCAGGAGTAGCTCGGCCACTTGTGTTGCGAGGTAATCGAGGACAGGAACCACAGCCGTGCTCTTGCCGCCCGGCGTTTCCCAGCCTGATCCGTTGGCCGCGGGCCAGGATTCACCCAACGCAGTGGCAAGCTTGGACGTCCGCTTGCTGGGCATGGCGCCTGCGTCTGAGAGCTGTCCGGCCAAGGTCTCCAGCACGGCGTCGTCGACGTTTCCGTCGTGGGCGGCCAGCTCGACTTCCCACTCACGCCACGCCAGCTGCCGGGGCTCACCGATGGCAACGTGGGCACGGACGTGGTCGTCCACGAATTCGGCTACTCGTTCGCCAGCGCTGCCATACAGGGCATAACTTGTTCGCTCGGTACTGAGGGTGGCGATTGCCGCCACGGCATGCCCGCGGGTGTAGGCGAGCACGCGGTCCATGATCTCCACGGGGACGGTCTCGGCACTGCCCAAGGGTGCATGGATCTCGGTCCGTTTACCGGGGCCGAGGGGTACTTTGAGGTGCCAGCCGGCATCCAGGCCGCCAGTCCGGCGTCGGAGAGTAATTCCGCGGGCAGCGAGGGACAAGAGGCGCGTATCAAAGTAGATGGCTTCCAGGCTGTGACGTGCCGGGTCACCCACCTTTCCGATGCCGCTGATCTTCTCCAGTGCAGGCAACGGAGTGGACTCCTCGGCGTCGAATTTCCGCTCGGCTTCCACGCTGCTGGACGTTCCCATTGCTGTCAGGACTCCCTTCCGGGTAAGGCGGAGGGCCGGCCCGTGATGGTGGCCGGCCCTCGTCGGACCTATCTCGTGGTGCTATGTCCAGTGTGAGTCAGTACGAAGCGCTGCGCTAGATGTCGATGGAGTCGCGCTAGATATCGACCGAACGCGGACGGGTGGACTCTCCGGTGTCATCAACGTCGCCGCCGGACACAGTGCCGCGCCAAGCGCCCGATGCATGGCCCTGCGCTTCGATGAACTTCTTGAATTTGTCCAGATCGGCACCTACCCGCATGCTGTCCACGCCAAGGGCTGATCCGGCCTTCTCTGCCAGGCCTTCCGGCTCCCAGACGATCTCCACGTCAACCCTCGTGCGGGATGGCTGGAGGGGTTCGAAGCGGACGGTGCCACCGTTGCGAGGACCGTCAACGCTTGCCCAACTCACTAGCGCGTCCGGAACCTGCTCAATGATCTGGGCGTTGTATTCGCGTTTCACACCGCCCACATTGGTGGAGAAGTGGAGGGCAGTCTCATCGATCTGTTCCACTGCCTCCACCCCGTTCATGAACTCGGGAAAGGCCTCGAATTGTGTCCATTGGTTGTAGGCGACAGATACGGGGACATCTACTTCGATTGATTTGATGACCGTAGCCATGGATTTCGCTCCTTCGATCGTGTCTCGGGTGCTCATGCAGTACTGCGGGGCGGGGCGGCGCGCCAGCCAGCTGGCTGCTTAACCAGTGGCGCGCCAGTCTTAGCGCGCCAGCCAAAGCTCTTAGCCGGCGTCGAAACTTTCTTCGTCATCGTCGTTGGGTGACTCTTCCTGGGGAAGGTCGTTTCCGCTGCCGTCCGGCAGCGAGTCGTCGTTGCCGTCGGGCTGCAAGGATTGCTCGGCGTGCGATTGCTCGTCTATCCCACCGAACCGGCCGGCCCCGGGCTCGCCCGCGCTGTCCGAGTTTTCCGGATCCAGATGGCTGAGGTTGGGAGCCCCTGTGGAATACGTCTCGCCGTCGGGGCTGTCCTGGCTCAAACCGGCTTCGGTGAGGTCCTCTTCGACGCGGGGCTGCGCCTGTCCTCCGCCTGCTTCCTGCTCGGCCGTAGGAGTGCCGTAGCCTCCTACTTCCTCTTCCGGTGCGGCATTGTGCGTGTCCATGCGACCTGTCCTTTCCTCAACGGTGAACGTGTTTATGGATCTCTTCGAACCTATAAGTGCAGCTGGCGGTGTGTCCATGCATCAACGAAATTAATCAGTAATCTTAGCAATTTTTGGATAAACGGGATAAAGTGCAGACTCGCATCCGGGTCATGAAGGCTGTGGAATTTCACAGCCACCCTGGGGATCCAACCCCGTGTAATTCAAAGGGCCTGCGACGATATTCAAGGCGATTGTTGCCAATTGCGAGCATTGCGCCGGCGGGGTGCCGAAGTAACCCCGCTGGCCAGCCGCCACGGCCCCAATGACGAGCCACACGACCACAAGCAACCCAATGATTGAACCAATTCGCATCACTACCCCAATCGCTGAACCGACAACCCCCAGCTATTAGTAAGCATACTGACAAAAGTGCCCATCACCAAAGAAGTGGGGGGGGGGGGGGGGGGGGGGGCGGGCGGGGGCCGGGCGGCCCCCCCGGCCCCGGCCGCGGCCCCGGGCGGCGGCGGGAGCACCGCGCCCCCCACCCGCCCCACCCCGCGCAAGGGCGGGAGG
>NZ_JAJOHP010000091.1:0-15527 GCF_021109375.1 Arthrobacter sp. AK01 | reverse complement strand
CCCCCCGCCCCCCCCAAAACAACCCAAACCCCCCCCCCCCCCCCCCCCCCCCCCCCCCCCCCCCCCCCCCCCCCCCCGCCCCCGCCGCCCCGCCCCCCCCCCCCGCCTTTCCAGTGAACCCTGCCAGGCGTGCCCGGCGTCGGATTTACTTGGCCTTTTCGAGGATCTCCACCAGACGCCACCGCTTGGTAGCGGAGAGCGGGCGGGTCTCAGAGATGAGAACGAGGTCGCCGATGCCGGCGGTGTTCTCTTCGTCGTGAGCCTTGATCTTCGAGGTGCGGCGAATAACCTTGCCGTACAGAGCGTGCTTCACGCGGTCTTCAACCTGAACAACGATGGTCTTTTCCATCTTGTCAGAGACAACGTAGCCGCGACGCGTCTTACGGTAACCGCGCTGTTCAGCGCTGGCTGCTGCTTCCGTCACAGTTTCCTTCTCGCTCACTTGGCGTCCTCTCCAGCTTCAACCTCGGCCTTTTCAGCCTTGGCAGCCTTCTTGGACTTCTTTTCTTCCTTGGCTTCCACAACCGGTGCGGCAACCTCGGCACGAATGCCCAGCTCGCGCTCACGGAGAACGGTGTAGATGCGTGCGATGTCCTTCTTTACCGCGCGCAGGCGACCGTGGTTCTCCAGCTGTCCGGTGGCGGACTGGAAACGCAGGTTGAACAGCTCTTCCTTGGACTTGCGGAGTTCTTCAACGAGACGCTCGTTGTCGAAACCGTCCAGCTGTGCGGGTGCGAGATCCTTCGACCCTACTGCCATTTCTATTCACCACCTTCGCGACGCACAATGCGTGCCTTCAACGGGAGCTTGTGGATTGCCAGGCGCAGGGCCTCGCGAGCTACCTCTTCATTGACACCGGAGAGTTCGAAGAGAACCCGGCCCGGCTTGACGTTTGCGACCCACCATTCCGGAGAACCCTTACCGGAACCCATGCGGGTTTCGGCAGGCTTCTTCGTCAGCGGACGGTCCGGGTAGATGTTGATCCAGACCTTGCCGCCACGCTTGATGTGGCGGGTCATCGCGATACGAGCGGACTCGATCTGACGGTTGGTTACGTATGCCGGGCTGAGAGCCTGGATACCGTACTCACCGAAGCTGACCTTGGTGCCGCCCGTAGCAGCGCCGGAACGACCCGGGTGGTGCTGCTTACGGTGCTTGACTCGACGTGGGATAAGCATTTAAGCCTGTCCTCCTTCTGCTGCCGGAGCAGCAGCTTCAGCGGCCGGTGCTTCAACGGCAGCGGGTGCTGCCTCAGCTGCCGGACGGTCGTTACGACGACGGCGGTCGCCACCCGGGCGGCCCGGACGGTCTCCTGCGCGGCCACGGGACGGAGCAGCAGCTGCCTGCTGAGCCAGTTCCTTGGCAGTTACGTCACCCTTGTAGATCCAAACCTTCACGCCGATACGGCCGAAGGTGGTCTTGGCTTCGTAGAAGCCGTAGTCGATGTTCGCGCGGAGGGTGTGCAGGGGCACACGGCCTTCGCGGTAGAACTCCGAGCGGGACATTTCTGCGCCACCCAGACGGCCCGAGCAAGCAACACGGATGCCCTTGGCACCCGCACGCTGTGCGGACTGCATTGCCTTCTTCATCGCACGGCGGAAAGCCACGCGGGAAGTCAGCTGCTCAGCGATGCCCTGGGCAACAAGCTGTGCTTCCATCTCGGGGTTCTTGACCTCGAGGATGTTCAGCTGAACCTGCTTGCCCGTGAGCTTTTCGAGCTCGCCGCGGATGCGGTCTGCTTCAGCGCCACGGCGGCCGATAACGATACCCGGGCGTGCCGTGTGGATATCCACGCGGACACGGTCGCGGGTGCGCTCGATCTCGACCTTGGCGATGCCGGCGCGCTCCATGCCGGTGGACATGAGCTGACGGATCTTGATGTCCTCGCGGACGAAGTCCTTGTAGCGCTGTCCGGGCTTGGTGCTGTCAGCGAACCAGTGCGAAACGTGGTCGGTGGTGATGCCGAGTCGGAACCCGTGCGGGTTTACTTTCTGTCCCACTTAGCGAGCCTCCTCTTTCTCCGGGGTTGCGACAACCAGCGTGATGTGGCTGGTCCGCTTCCTAATGCGGTAGGCGCGGCCCTGGGCACGCGGCTGGAACCGCTTCATGGTCGGGCCTTCATCAACAAATGCTTCGGTGATGAAGAGGTCGCTGTCGTCGAATGCAACGCCGTCACGGTCCGCGAGGACACGTGCGTTGGCCATTGCCGACTGAAGTACCTTGAATACCGGCTCCGAAGCTGCCTGGGGGGCAAACTTCAGAATTGCCAGAGCCTCATTCGCTTGCTTACCACGAACAAGGTTGACGACGCGCCGGGCCTTCATAGGCGTTACGCGGATGTGACGCGCAATAGCCTTGGCTTCCATTGCTTTCCTTCTCTCGTCTAAGACGTAAAGTCAGGCGCCTAGCGGCGCTTGCCCTTACGGTCGTCCTTAACATGGCCGCGGAATGTCCGCGTGGGAGCGAATTCGCCGAGCTTGTGCCCGACCATCGACTCAGTGACAAACACCGGGATGTGCTTGCGTCCGTCGTGTACGGCGATCGTGTGCCCGAGCATGTCGGGGATGATCATCGAACGGCGGGACCAGGTCTTGATGACGTTCTTGGTGCCCTTATCGTTTTCCCGTGCGACCTTCACAAAGAGGTGCTGGTCAACGAAAGGACCTTTTTTCAGGCTGCGTGGCATGTGTCCAGGCTCCTATCGCTTGTTCTTGCCAGTACGGCGGCGACGAACAATAAGCTTGTCGCTCTCTTTGTTCGGACGGCGGGTACGGCCCTCGGGCTTGCCGTTCGGGTTAACCGGGTGACGTCCACCGGAAGTCTTACCTTCACCACCACCGTGCGGGTGGTCAACCGGGTTCATGGCTACACCACGGACAGTCGGGCGAACGCCCTTCCAGCGCATACGGCCGGCCTTGCCCCAGTTGATGTTCGACTGCTCGGCGTTGCCGACCTCGCCGACGGTTGCGCGGCAGCGCACGTCAACGTTGCGGATTTCGCCGGAGGGCAGACGCAGCTGTGCGAAGCGGCCTTCCTTGGCAACGAGCTGTACCGAAGCACCTGCGGAACGAGCCATCTTGGCGCCGCCACCCGGACGCAGTTCAACTGCGTGGATTACGGTACCAACCGGGATGTTGCGCAGCGGCAGGTTGTTGCCCGGCTTGATGTCAGCGTCGGGACCAGCCTCGACGAAGTCACCCTGGGACAGCTTGTTAGGAGCGATGATGTAACGCTTGGTGCCATCAACGTAGTGCAGGAGTGCGATACGAGCCGTACGGTTCGGGTCGTACTCGATTTCGGCAACGCGGGCGTTGATGCCGTCCTTGTCGTGACGACGGAAGTCGATCAGACGGTACTGGCGCTTGTGCCCACCACCCTTGTGACGGGTGGTGATCTTACCGGAGTTGTTGCGGCCGCCAGTCTTGTGCAGCGGACGCAGCAACGACTTTTCCGGAGTCGATCGCGTGATTTCAGCAAAGTCGGCTACGCTCGAGCCACGACGGCCCGGGGTAGTCGGCTTGTATTTACGGATTCCCATAATTTATTTCCTCGTTAAAGTGGTCTCCGCTACGCGAGCGGACCGCCGAAGATGTCGATTGTGCCTTCTTTGAGGGTGACAATTGCACGCTTGGTGCTCTTGCGCTGTCCCCAGCCGAATTTGGTGCGCTTGCGCTTACCGGCACGGTTGATGGTGTTGATCGAGTCAACTTTGACCGAGAAGATCTTCTCTACGGCCAGCTTGATCTCGGTCTTGTTCGAGCGAGGGTCCACCAGGAAGGTGTACTTGCCTTCGTCGATCAGACCGTAGCTCTTTTCCGATACGACGGGTGCAAGCACGACGTCGCGCGGGTCCTTGATGGTGGTTACGCTCACTTGGAGGCCTCCTCGTTCTTTGCCTTGTCAGCGACGAACGCCTCGAAAGCAGCCTTGGTGAAGACCACGTCGTCGGAGATAAGCACGTCGTAGGTGTTCAGCTGATCTGCGTACAGAACGTGAACATCCTGGAGGTTGCGCACGGAAAGTGCAGCAACATCGTTGGCGCGCTCGATAACGACGAGCAGGTTCTTGCGCTCTGTGACGGAGCGCAGCGAAGCCAGTGCGTCCTTGGCGGACGGCTTGGTGCCGGCTACCAGTTCAGCGATGACGTGGATGCGGCCGTTGCGGGCGCGGTCAGACAGGGCGCCGCGGAGTGCAGCAGCCTTCATCTTCTTGGGGGTGCGCTGGCTGTAGTCACGAGGGGTCGGACCATGGACAACGCCACCGCCGGTCATGTGAGGAGCACGGATTGAACCCTGACGGGCGCGGCCGGTGCCCTTCTGCTTGAACGGCTTGCGACCTGCACCGGAAACCTCGGCGCGGGTCTTCGTCTTGTGAGTACCCTGGCGTGCAGCAGCGAGCTGTGCGACGACGACCTGGTGCAGCAGCGGCACGTTGGTCTGGACGTCGAAGATCTCTGCAGGCAGGTCTACCTTGACAGTGCTAGTCATTGAACTAGGCTCCCTTCACGGCGGTGCGTACGAGTACGACCTGGCCGCGGGCACCGGGAACGGCACCCTTGATAAGGAGCAGCGACTTCTCAACGTCAACAGCGTGAACCGTGAGGTTCAGCGTGGTGTGACGCTCGGCGCCCATGCGGCCGGCCATTTTCAGGCCCTTGAAGACGCGGCTCGGGGTGGATGCGCCACCGATGGAGCCAGGCTTACGGTGGTTCTTGTGGGCACCGTGGGAAGCGCCAACGCCGTGGAAGCCGTGACGCTTCATAACACCGGCAAAGCCCTTACCCTTGGAAGTGCCGACGACGTCGATCTTCTGGCCGGCTTCGAAGATCTCAACAGAGAGCTCCTGGCCCAGCTCGTAGGATGCGGCGTCTGCGGTACGCAGTTCGACGACGTGGCGGCGAGGAGTTACGCCAGCCTTTTCAAAGTGACCAGCCAGCGGCTTGGTGACCTTGCGGGGGTCGATCTGGCCGTAGCCGATCTGGACGGCGACGTAGCCATCTACCTCTGCGTTGCGCAGCTGCGTGATGACGTTGGAGTCAGCCTGGACGACAGTTACCGGGATGAGCTTGTTGTTCTCGTCCCAGACCTGGGTCATGCCGAGCTTCGTGCCCAGCAGGCCCTTTACGTTACGGGTTGCGGTCATAGTCTCTCAGCACCTCCCTAGAGCTTGATTTCGATGTTCACGTCTGCGGGCAGGTCGAGACGCATAAGCGAGTCAACAGCCTTCGGCGTGGGGTCGATGATGTCGATCAGACGCTTGTGAGTACGCATTTCGAAGTGCTCACGGCTGTCCTTGTACTTGTGAGGAGAGCGAATAACGCAGTAAACGTTCTTCTCCGTGGGCAGCGGCACCGGGCCGACTACCGTTGCGCCTGCGCGCGTGACCGTCTCAACGATCTTCCGCGCTGAAACATCAATGACCTCGTGGTCATATGACTTCAGCCGGATGCGGATTTTTTGTCCCGCCATGTCGCCTGACTCTCTTTCAGCTAGTGCTGCTCTAGTTAGGGCTGCTCTGTTTACTTACCTGTTGTTGTGGCCGCCGAAGCGTTTGAGGTATTACCACCACACGCCGCACAAGCTGAATCCGGATATTCCGGGTTCCTCAACCTGCCGGCGCACCGACCCCCGCGGTCGGGCGTGTCGCGATTTCCACGCAGACTCGACCGCATTCCATGGGGTTCAGGGTTATGTTTGGGCTTCCACCTGGACCCTGACACCCGGCATTATCCGGATCGGGACACGAAGAAGCGCTTGAACAACTCATCCAGTATGGCGGAAATATGAGGCAAAGGCCAATCGGCGCTATAAGGGCCCCGCAGAACCATTGCCCGGTGGCCTGCGCCTGAGGAAGATTGGGACATGACCGTCCAGGATTCAGGCTCCGTGGAAGATCTTGCCGCGCGCCTGCGTCCGGGTTTCACGCTGGGCGTGGCCTCGGCAGCTTTCCAGATTGAAGGGTCGCTGACCTCTGATGGCCGCGGCCCCTCAGGGTGGGATGCCTTCGCGGAAAAGCCAGGAGCAATAGTCGACGGCGGCTCTCCCACTGTAGCGTGCGACCATTACAACCGCTCCGATGAAGACATCGCCTTGATGCAGGAGCTTGGCGTGGACTCATACCGCTTCTCGTTGTCCTGGCCGCGGATCCAACCCGGCGGCAAGGGCTCCATCAATCAACGCGGCCTGGACTTCTACGATCGCCTCATAGACAAACTCCTGGCCGCCGGCATCTCCCCCATGGCCACCCTGTTCCACTGGGACACGCCATTGGAACTGGAGCATGCGGGAGGATGGATGAACCGGGACACGGCCGAGCGCTTCGCCGTTTACTGCGCGGCCGCAGCAGACCGCTTCGGTGACCGCGTTGATCACTGGGTCACGATGAACGAGCCCGTGTCAGTCACCGTGCAGGGGTACTCGTTGGGTGTGCATGCCCCGGGCCGGCAGCTGCTGTTTGATTCGCTGCCTGCCGCACATCATCAATTGCTGGGACACGGGATGGCCGTTCGTGTCCTCCGGGACGCCGGCGTCAAAGGACAGATCGGGGTGTCCAACATGCACTGCCCCGTTGAGCCCGCCAGCAACAGTCTTGGCGACCGGCTGATGACGCAGGCGCTGGACCTGATCCTCAACCGCATCTATGCCGACGCGATACTGCTTGGCCGATACCCCAAGCCGCCCTGGCCCATGAAGCCGTGGTTCCGCTCACTTGGCACCATCCACGACGGCGATCTTGAACTGATCGGCCAACCTTTGGACTTCTACGGGCTCAACTACTACTACCCCGTGAAGGTGGCAGCGGGCCCCGGGCCGGCGGAGATCCCCACCGGGAGGTCAACGGAGATGAGCGAAGTTCCTTTCCACTTGGCCGCCTACCAGGAGTATGAAACCACAGGGTTCGGCTGGCCCGTCGCGCCGGATTACCTGGCGTTGCTGCTGCGGCAAATGAAGGACCGGTACGGGGACGCCCTTCCCCCGGTATACATCACCGAAGGCGGGGCAAGTTTTCCGGAACCTGCCCATGTTGACGGGCCCATCCAGGACACCAACCGCATTTCCTACCTGGCTGAGCACCTGGGCCACGCCCTGACAGCAACGGGGCCGGGCGGCATTGCCGAGGACGTGGACCTACGCGGCTACTACGTCTGGACGTTGCTGGACAATTTCGAATGGGCGGCAGGCTATTCCCAGCGCTTCGGGCTGGTCCACGTGGACTTCCATACTTTGGAACGGACCCCCAAGGAATCCTTTTACTGGTTGCGTGCACTGGAACGGGCCCGCACCCACGAGCCTTAGCCCAAGCTTGCTAAAACGACGTTACTTGTTCTTGTTGGCACGCCTGATGCGCTTGGCGCGTTCAATTTCATTCCGAAAGTTCTTGCGGCCCCACAGCACGCCGCCACCGATGGCGGCAATGACTGCCAGGAAAATCAGGAATTCCATGCTGCGCTCCTCTTTGTAGACTGCCAGATTATCGGATTCCGTCCCGGCTGCTGTCCGGACTGACGTCGCTTTCCGGTGCTGGCACCGACCCAGGCAGTTCCGGTTTCCGGTTCAAACGCCACACCGCGAGAATAATCAGCGCCAAGGCGACAAGCGCCAGCATAGCGAAGGCGTACGAGCGCAAGGCCCACATGACGCTCAGCGCGACACCGGCGGCGCCCCACCAGACCAAGACCCTTTCGGCCAGGAACAGCCCTGCGACCAGGAGTACCGCGTGACCCACCAGAACATACAGCTGCTGGGATGTGGTGCCGCCAAAAATGGTCCCCAAGGACGTCAACGACAAGGCGCCTGCGGCGATGCAGAGCCGAAGCAGGCCGTCGCTCCGTTGGCCCCTGATGTAGCGCAGTCCTGCTAAAACAGCGACCGCCAGGACGTACCACTGAGCAACCCAGAACCACTGCGGCCCGGCATCACCGACGAACAGCACTGCACGTTGGAATGCCGCCACGGAGGCCAGCGCCGCAATCTCTCCAGCCAGCCACTTGCTGGACGGCAGCTCCACAACTATCAGCACGCCGGCCGCCACCACCAGGACGAAGCCGACCCACGAGGTCTCATCGCGGACCATTCCAACGGCAGCCGAGGAGACCAGCGCCACCGCCGCGGTACAAACAACTGCATTCCGCCGAAGGGGTTGCCCCACGATGGCCATCCCGCCAAACAGCTTCACCGCATACAGGGCCACTGCTGCACCAACACCGCCCACCAGCCAGGGAGCGTAGTCGCCCCACACTCCCGGGGGCATCCCCCTCAGCAAACCCTCGACGGCGGGCACGGCACCTACCAGCAAGGACGGGGCCGCACCGAGATAGAGGACGGGCAGCTCCTCTACGTGCGAGGCAGCAAACAGGACGCCGGCAAACACCACGACGGCAAGCCCTGTCATGGCAGAGGACACGTCCAGCGACATCAGACCACCAGTCACCACGAAGGCAAGCGCCGCGACGAACCAGAACCAGCGCTCCGTGGAGTGCGGCCCAGTAATCTGCCCGGGACGGACCACATGGCGAACTACCCGTACAACCACGAACAAGGCGGCGAGCCCGAGGAGCAGCGCGGGCACCTGAGCCCTGTCAAGCAGCGGTTGGTGGAGCCACGTGCCGGACGGGAACAGCAAGGACGGGCCCGCTGCGATCACTGCACCGCCCAGGCCAGCGACACCAAAGTACTCGGATCCACGTGCACGCAGGAAACGCCGGACGATCCCAGCGGATGCCACGGCAAGCGCTAACTGGACGATGACCACCCAACGGCCGCCGCCGTCGAAATCGCGCCCCAGCAGGTAGGCCGCTGGCAACAGGAGTTGGGCAGCCAGAGTGCCCCATACCGTGGCCTGTTGGAAGGCGATGTCCAATCCCCGGCTTCGCTGGAGCAAGGTCACCACATGCTGCAGCACGAGGACCACCGTCACGGCCATGGACACGATGGTGCCCGACCCTGAAAGATCCTCGACAAGCACCCCGATGAAAGCCAGCGACAGGACGCGAACTCCCAGCATGTAGCCGCCCCGGACCATTCGGTCCCGTTCCACAGCAACCATGAAAGCGCTGTAGGTCGCGAAGATCCCCAGCAGGATCTCCAGGTCCCGCACATTCCCCAGCCGAAGCGCCAGGAGCAGCACAAAGGCTGCCGGAGCAAAGATCCAAGCTCCTTGGTGGCGGCGCAGGACGACACCGCAGAGAACAGCCGCCAGGGCCGCTCCAATGGCCACCGCCCCCGGCTGCCACCCCTCACGCTGGAACCGCTCTCCCCATGCAGCGGAAACAGTCAGGACCGTGGCTGCCCCTGCCATGAGGATAACTACCGCTCCGGCGTCGACCATGGAGGCGCGGGGGAAACGCCGCTGGCTTTGCACCCGCAGGGGTAGAACCAATTGCAGGCCCGCCGCCAGCGCTACGACCAGCGGAACGGCGGGAAGCTCACCGGCAACGCTGAAGCTCCAGCCATGCCGTATTGCGTCGAAGTAGGCCGATCCGGCCAGCAAGGTACCGACCGCACGCGCCATCCACCAGTAGCTCTGGCGGTGGTATGAAACCGGGATCCGAAGCGCGGTTGCCACAAGGTACGCGACGGCCACCAGGAGGACAACGTTTGCCAGAGCCAACGAGACAACTGCCGCGGCAACCACGCCGGCAACAAGGGCCGTGGCTGGAGCAAGCGATTCCCCCAGGGTTGGCCGCCAGGACACGGAGCCAGCGTTGCGCTGGCGGGCCGACGGGAACAACAGCAGCCCCGACGCCACCCCGGCTGACAGGACCAGGAGCACTCCCGCCAGGACAAACGGGTGTCCCACCGCGTGGTCGACGATGGGCAGGACAAGGAGGCTGGCCATGGCGAGCCCGGCGAATCCAGCAAGGGACGCCTGCGGGGCAAGCAGGCGGATACCCGTGCGATCAAGCCCGGCACTGATGATTAGTTGCACCACGGCCGCTGCGAGGAGGGCCGCCAAGGACAGAGCAATCCGGTCCGGGTTCTCCTCAAAGATGCCGGCCACCATGGCGGGGACGGCCGCCGTTAAGGCAATCCGACCGGCAAGGATCAGCTGTAGACGGAACGATGCCGGGCGGACCGCCGCCAGCAGGAACCAGAACAACCCGGCAGAAGCCAGCAGCGCAGAAACCGGCCATGCTCCCAGAAGACCCATGAACGGGAGACACACTGCGAGAACGACGCCCGCTGCGAACTCCGTGCCGTGGCCCAGCTTCCAGCCCACTACCATGGCCGTGAGCATGGTGACGGAGAGAGGAAGATACGCGGGCAGCTCGTAAGTCCCGAGACCCAACACCACAGTCAGAATGGCTGCCGTGGCCAGCTGCAGGCCCAGGCAGGACACAGCATCGTTCCACCATGTGCGCAGCTTCAGCGCCGCTCCCCCGAAGGCAACTCCCAAAGAATGGACGGCACAGCAAATGACTGCGGCAAACATCACGGTGCTGATGTCCGAGCTAACGTCCCAGACCAACCCCAGCAACGCCAGTGTCAAGGCTGCACGGGCACCATAGAAGTGCTGCAGCCTGTACCGGGCCTGTGGCACGAAGGCCATCACGGCAAAGTAGATGCCACACATCAGCATTACCAGGGGGTACTCGCCCTTGGATAACAGATACGGCGTGAACGTCACCGCAAGCGCCACCAACGGCACCACAAAAGGATGGAGCACCATCAGCGGACGGACATAGAGTGGCGGCAACCATCGCGGACGAATCAACGCCCCCAGCGTGAGGATGATGGCGACCCCGATGAGCGCAGTGAAGTACCAAACCAAAGCACCGCCCAAAACGGAGACCCCTGACCACGCAGTGGAGACAACGAAGCTCAGGGAAAGGAAGGCCAGCACTTTGTTGTCGAGCCGCACCGCAGTGTAGGCGTACACAGCCGTCCCCAGCAGCGAGGTCACCAGCCAGGCCGCAGGACCGTTGGGCAGCACGAAGTTGTACATGGCAAGCCCCGTGACGGGGACGAGCGCCAAGCCCGTACCAACAAAAGCCACAGCGGCCGGACGCAAACGGGGCATTTTGGCGTGAATTACCAAACCTGCCACATAGAACAAGGTGGTGATGAAGCATATGCCCGCGAAGCGGAAGAGTTCCGGGAGGCTTGTCCCCACAAACAGGGCTCCGGCCGCTACCAGAAGAAGGCTGGCAACGTAGAGGGTGACGTTGATGTTCTGCTGGTCGCGCTTCGATTTACGGGCTGCAGCGGCCTCTGGCGACTCCCGGACGACCGGGGTGTGCTGGCCCTCGGCCCAACGCTGCTGTGCTACGAGCGGGCGCTGCGGAACTGCGGGAGGTTGGACTCGCGACGGCGGCAAGGGCATGGACGCTGGAAACGGGGTGCCCACGTGTGTTGGAGGATGCACTGGCGGGGAGGCCGGCATCACGGGGCGGCCTGCAGCCGCAGGGGCATATGGGGCAGGCGGGGCAAATGACGCAGGCGGAGCAGATGCAGCAGGCGAAGCAAACGGATGGGGCGCAGGCACCTCCACCGCCCCCTTCTTTGCCTCGGCATCGCGCCAACCCGCCAGGTGCCCCGCCATGTATCCAGCTTGATAGGAATGCTGTTCGGCCATCTCCGTGGAGGCAGCGACCCCCGCAGTATCCCTTCGACCCCGATTCCGACCAATGGAATGGCTGACGGCTCCTGTCACAACAAGGAGTATCAGTACTAGCAGGATTTCCATGGCTACTCCTTGACGTCACAGGGCATGGGACACCCCGCGTTAATCCATTCGATAGATAAATAGTAGCAAAGAAGAACCCCATCGCCGAAGCGACGGGGCCCTTCTTTACGTGACTACCGGCTGGGCCGGAAAGTCAGTGATCTACAAGTAGTGACTACTTGATGATGCTGGTGACACGTCCCGAACCAACGGTGCGGCCGCCTTCGCGGATAGCGAAGCCGAGGCCCTCTTCCATAGCGATCGGCTGGATGAGCGCAACGGTCATCTCAGTGTTGTCGCCAGGCATAACCATTTCCGTGCCTTCCGGCAGGGTGATAACGCCGGTTACGTCCGTGGTACGGAAGTAGAACTGCGGGCGGTAGTTGGAGTAGAACGGGTTGTGACGTCCGCCTTCGTCCTTGGAAAGGATGTAGACGTTAGCCTCGAAGTCGGTGTGCGGGGTGATGGAACCCGGCTTGACGACAACCTGGCCACGCTCGACATCGTCGCGCTTCAGACCGCGGAGCAGGAGGCCACAGTTCTCGCCGGCCCATGCTTCGTCGAGCTGCTTGTGGAACATCTCGATACCGGTAACCGTGGTCTTCTGGATCGGGCGGATGCCAACGATCTCAACCTCGGAGTTGATGGCGAGGGTTCCACGCTCGGCGCGGCCCGTAACAACGGTGCCACGACCGGTGATCGTGAAGACGTCTTCGATCGGCATCAGGAACGGCTTGTCGCGGTCACGTACGGGGTCCGGAACGGACTCGTCGACAGCTGCCATCAAGTCCTGGACGGACTTGACCCAAACCGGGTCGCCTTCCAGAGCCTTGAGGCCGGAAACGCGAACAACCGGAGCCTCATCGCCATCGAAGCCCTGCGAGCTCAGGAGCTCACGAACTTCCATTTCGACGAGGTCGAGGAGTTCTTCGTCATCAACCATGTCGGACTTGTTCAGTGCGACCAGCAGGTAGGGAACACCAACCTGGCGGGCGAGCAGAACGTGCTCACGGGTCTGAGCCATCGGACCATCGGTTGCAGCAACCACGAGGATTGCGCCGTCCATCTGGGCAGCACCGGTGATCATGTTCTTGATGTAGTCAGCGTGACCCGGGGCGTCTACGTGTGCGTAGTGGCGCTTCTCGGTCTGGTACTCCACGTGGGAGATGTTGATGGTAATACCGCGCTGGCGCTCTTCCGGAGCAGAGTCAATCGACGCGAAGTCGCGCTGCTCGTTGAGATCCGGGTACTGGTCGTACAGCACCTTGGAAATGGCGGCAGTCAGCGTCGTCTTACCGTGGTCAACGTGACCAATGGTGCCGATGTTGACGTGCGGCTTAGTCCGCTCGAACTTTGCCTTTGCCACAGGTTCCTCCTAGAACGATTTCAAGTGAAGTGCTCCTCGGCCGCGCTTTTCGCGGCAGAAACTTTAGCAAGTCTACTTGGGGGCTTGGTTTTGGTGAAATTGCAGATTCAGGAACCAATGGTAGTTCCTCGAGCCTGTTTGCGCAGGGGCCGGGCCGCGGCTGTCGCCGCAGCCCCGCCTCACACGCTTAGATGCCTTCCCGATACCGGAATTGCATCCGTTACCGGGAGATTACTCGCCGCGGGTTTTCTGGATGATCTCGTCGGCAACTGCCTTCGGGACCTCCGCGTAGCTGTTGAACGTCATGGAGTACACAGCGCGACCCTGGGTCTTGGACCGGAGGTCACCGATGTAGCCGAACATGCCGGACAGCGGAACGTGTGCACGGATAACCTTCACACCTGCTGCGTCTTCCATGGACTGCATCTGGCCACGGCGGGCGTTCAGGTCACCAATAACATCACCCATGTATTCCTCAGGTGTGCGGACCTCAACATCCATCAGCGGTTCAAGCAGAACAGGGTTCGCCTTGCGTGCAGCTTCCTTGAAAGCCATACGGCCGGCGATCTTGAACGCCATTTCCGAGGAGTCAACATCGTGGGACGCGCCGTCAATCAGCGTGGCCTTGATGCCGACTACCGGGTAACCGGCCAGGACGCCGTCGTTCAGTGCATCCTGGATACCAGCGTCAACGGACGGAATGTATTCACGCGGAACGCGGCCACCAGTGACCTTGTTCTCGAATGCGTACAGCTCGCCGGAGGCGGTGTCCATGGGCTCGATCGCGATCTGGATCTTTGCGAACTGACCCGAACCACCGGTCTGCTTCTTGTGCGTGTAGTCATGACGCTCGACTGCGCGCTTGATGGTTTCGCGGTAAGCAACCTGCGGCTTGCCGACGTTTGCCTCGACCTTGAATTCGCGGCGCATGCGGTCCACCAGGATGTCCAGGTGGAGCTCGCCCATGCCGGCGATGATGGTCTGGCCAGTGTCTTCGTTGAGGGAGACCTGGAAGGTCGGGTCCTCAGCGGAGAGCTTCTGGATGGCCGTGGAGAGCTTCTCCTGGTCACCCTTGGTGTTCGGCTCGATGGCAACCGAGATCACGGGCTCCGGGAAGCTCATGGACTCGAGGACGATCTGGTTGTTGGCATCACACAGGGTGTCACCCGTGGTGGTGTCCTTCAGACCGATGGCTGCGTAGATGTGGCCGGCGGTAGCGCCCTCAACGGGCATTTCCTTGTTGGCGTGCATCTGGAACAGCTTGCCGATACGTTCCTTCTTGCCCTTGGTGGAGTTAACCACCTGGGCGCCGGCCTCAACGTGACCGGAGTACACGCGGACGAAGGTCAGCTGACCGAAGAACGGGTGCGCAGCAATCTTGAAGGCGAGGGCCGAGAACGGCTCGTCAGCAGAGGGCTTGCGGGTGAGTTCCTTCTCTTCGTCGCGGGGATCGTGACCGATCATCGGCGGGACGTCGAGCGGGTTCGGCAGGAAGTCAACAACAGCGTCAAGCATCGGCTGGACACCGCGGTTCTTGAAGGCAGAACCACAGAACACCGGGTAGAGCTCGGAGTTGATGGTCATCTTGCGGATGCCGGCCTTCAGTTCCTCAAGGGTGAGTTCTTCACCTTCGAGGTACTTCTCCATGAGTTCTTCGGAAGCCTCGGCCACAGTCTCTACGAGCTGTGCACGGTACTCTTCAGCCTTGGCCTGGAGGTCCGCCGGGATTTCCTGCACTTCGTAGGAAGCGCCCATGGTGACGTCACCCTTTGCGTCGCCAGGCCAAACCAGCGCGCGCATTTCGAGGAGGTCAACAACACCAATGAAGTCGTTCTCAGCGCCGATGGGCAGCTGCATGACCAGCGGCTTGGCACCAAGGCGGGAGATGATGGTGTCTACGGTGAAGTAGAAGTCAGCGCCCAGCTTGTCCATCTTGTTGACGAAGCAGATACGCGGAACGTTGTACTTGTCAGCCTGGCGCCAAACAGTCTCGGACTGCGGCTCCACGCCTTCCTTGCCGTCGAACACTGCGACTGCGCCGTCGAGGACGCGCAAGGAGCGCTCAACCTCAACGGTGAAGTCGACGTGGCCCGGAGTGTCGATGATGTTGATCTGGTTCTTGTCCCAGAAGCAAGTCACGGCGGCAGACGTGATGGTGATGCCGCGTTCCTTTTCCTGTTCCATCCAGTCAGTCGTCGAAGCGCCGTCGTGCGTCTCGCCGATCTTGTGGTTCACACCCGTGTAGAACAGGATGCGCTCGGTAGTGGTGGTCTTGCCGGCATCGATGTGGGCCATGATGCCGATGTTGCGGACCTTATTAAGGTCGGTAAGCACGTCCTGTGCCACGGGGTCTCCCTTTCGGATGGACTACACGTTCGCCGGGGGGGGGGCGGGGGGGCGCCGGGGGGGGGGGGCTTTTTATAATTGTGTGTTTTGGGGGGGATGTGGTTGTGGGGCCGACTTATGTGGGGGGGGTTGTTGAAAAAAGAAGCACCCC
>NZ_JAJOHP010000090.1:0-15891 GCF_021109375.1 Arthrobacter sp. AK01 | reverse complement strand
GCGGCCCCCGCGCTGGCCTCCCCCCCCCCCCCCAAACCCCCCCCCCCGGCCCCGGCCCCGCCCCCCCCCCCTCTGGCCCCCCCCCTCAAAAAAACCCCCCCCCCCCCCCCCCCCGGGGCCCCGGCCTTTTGATCAGCTCAGTCGAACTGGAAAAACCTTAGAGTGCGTTGACCTTCTTGGAGATCGCCGACTTGCGGTTTGCAGCGTTGTTCTTGTGAATAACGCCCTTGCTGACAGCCTTGTCCAGCTTGCGGCTGGCAGCAACAAGTGCAGTTCCAGCAGCATCCTTGTCAGCAGACTCAACGGCGGTGGCGACGGCGCGGATGGCCGTCTTCAGCTCGGACTTGACTGCGTTGTTACGCAGGCGAGCCTTCTCGTTGGTGAGGATGCGCTTCTTCTGGGACTTGATATTAGCCACGTATGAACTCTCTTTTTAATGCGGAAATGGTCTAGAGGGTTTTCAGGTTGGCCATCGACTGAGCGGCGTGGGGATGCCTATGGCAGCCAACCATGAGTGGCCGTCGACCTGCACGGACACACAGCTATAAAGGATAGCAGAAAGTCAGGGCTCACGCCGAACCGGTACTCAGTCGCTCTATTGCCGCGCTTGGAGGGCCCGGGCTACCTCCTGGAACCGCGGCTTTCCCAGGACGGCGCCTTCGCGCCGGATCGTGCCGGGATCAAGCCGGATAACGCGCCCGACATTGATTTCGCTGGGCCTGCCTTGCCGATCCCAGGAACCGGTTCCTATGTCAACGTAGTCGTCCGCCCGGGCGCCATTGTCGTGGTCCTTGGAAGTCAGCATGAGGCCCAGAAGCCATTCGCGGTCCCGACCAACCAAAAGCACCGGCCGGTCCTTGCCTTGAGTGTGGTCCTCTTCGTAGGGGACCCAGCTCCAGACAATTTCGCCGGGGTCCGGTTGACCATCGGGCTTAGGGGAGTAGCTGACCTTAAATGAACCGCGAAAGTCGCCTGGGTAGGAGCCTGGCTGATGCACGACGTCGGATCGCCGGGTCTGCGTCCTTCGGGCACCTCCGGGGGTGGTTGCCTTGGTGCCATTGCCTCCAAGCGACTTGAGGGACCGCAGGATGAGATTGCCCAAGGGGCGCAAGTCGAAAGCCATGTGACCACGCTACAGCCGTATGCGGCTGAAGCCCCGGCAGGCAATGTACGGCGAAGCGCCGGTTCATGGGAGACTAGAGGATCAGATGCGCGGCGTGTTCCGGCTGGCCTATGCCCAGTTCCGGGAATTGCCGTGTGAGTGTCGACAGTAAGGATCCTGCGTGTCTCCCATGGCCCGCACCGCACCGGTGCCCGCCGCAACAGATCCGGCCATCATCCGGAACTTCTGCATCATTGCCCACATTGACCACGGTAAGTCCACCTTGGCCGACCGCATGCTGCAGTACACCGGCGTCGTTAAGCAACGCGACATGAAGGCCCAGTATCTGGACCGCATGGATATCGAACGTGAGCGCGGCATCACCATCAAGTCCCAGGCTGTCCGTATGCCGTGGGAACTCGATGGCAACAGTTATGCGCTGAACATGATCGATACTCCCGGCCACGTCGACTTCACCTATGAGGTTTCCCGCTCGCTTGCCGCCTGCGAAGGCGCAGTGCTGTTGGTGGATGCGGCCCAAGGTATCGAGGCACAAACCCTCGCCAACCTGTATTTGGCGATGGAAAACAACCTCACCATCATTCCTGTGCTGAATAAGATCGACCTTCCGGCCGCCCAGCCCGAGAAGTACGCAGCGGAGCTTGCCAACTTGATTGGCGGCGATCCCGATGACGTCCTCAAGGTTTCCGGCAAGACCGGCGTAGGCGTGGAGGCGCTGCTGGACAAGATTGTCCGCGACCTTCCCGCGCCCGTTGGTGATCCCGATGCCCCGGCCCGCGCCATGATTTTCGACTCTGTCTACGACACCTACCGCGGCGTCGTCACTTATGTGCGCGTGGTGGACGGCATGCTCCACCCGCGCGAACGCATCCAGATGATGTCCACCAGGGCAACGCACGAGCTCCTTGAAATTGGTGTCAGTTCCCCGGAGCCCACGCCATCCAAGGGCCTGGGCGTCGGCGAGGTGGGCTACCTGATCACCGGCGTTAAGGATGTACGCCAGTCCAAGGTTGGCGATACTGTCACCAACCTGGCCAAGCCGGCATCGGAGTCACTCAGCGGCTACGCAGACGCCAAGCCGATGGTCTTCTCTGGTCTCTACCCCCTTGACGGCACGGATTACCCGGTCCTGCGCGATGCTCTTGAAAAGCTGATGCTCAACGACGCTGCGTTGGTTTACGAACCCGAGACGTCTGCAGCACTCGGCTTCGGCTTCCGCGTTGGCTTCCTTGGTTTGCTTCACCTCGAGATCACGCGTGAGCGCTTGGAGCGTGAGTACAACCTCGACCTCATCTCCACCGCTCCCAACGTGGAGTATGAGGTGACCCTCGAGGACAAGAAGGTCATCCACGTCACCAACCCCAGCGAATACCCCACAGGCAAAATCTCCGAAGTCCGTGAGCCAATGGTTTCGGCAACCATCCTCGCGCCCAACGAGTTCGTTGGGTCCATCATGGAACTCTGCCAAAGCCGCCGCGGCCAGATGCGCGGCATGGACTACTTGTCCGAGGACCGCGTCGAGCTCCGCTACTGGATCCCGCTGGCCGAGATCGTCTTTGACTTCTTCGACCTCCTGAAGTCCAAGACGCGTGGCTACGCCTCGCTTGACTGGAAGGCCGACGGCGAACAGGTCGCCGACCTCGTTAAGGTCGACATCCTGCTGCAGGGTGAGCAAGTGGACGCTTTCAGCGCCATCACGCACCGGGATAAGGCCTACGCCTACGGTGTGATGATGACCGGGAAGCTTCGCGAGCTGATTCCGAGGCAGCAGTTCGAGGTGCCCATCCAGGCTGCCATCGGGTCCCGCATTATTGCCCGCGAAAGCATCCGGGCCATCCGCAAGGACGTTCTTGCCAAGTGCTACGGCGGTGACATCACCCGTAAGCGCAAACTGCTGGAGAAGCAGAAGGAAGGCAAGAAGCGCATGAAGATGGTGGGTCGCGTCGAGGTGCCCCAGGAGGCATTCATCGCAGCCCTGACCACTGACGAGTCCAAGGACAAGGCCAAGAAGTAGATGCCCAGCGTCCTACCTTTGGGCGATCCGGCACCTGCGGACGGCATACTGCCTCCGCAGGTGTTGGCTGGCGTCGAGCACCGCAAGTTTGGGCTCTACGTCCATATCCCTTTTTGTGCCGTTCGTTGTGGCTACTGTGACTTCAACACCTATACAGCCACCGAGCTGGGAGGCGGTGCTTCCCAGGATGCCTACGCCACCACCGCAGTGTCCGAGCTCGACTTTGCGGCTGTGGCCCTTGACGCCTCGGGGCTGCCTCAACGGCGCATGAGCACAGTCTTCTTCGGTGGCGGCACTCCGACACTCCTGCCCGCGGAAGACTTGGCACGGATCCTGCGCGCCGCCGTCGGGCACTGGGGGCTTGAGCCCGGTGCTGAAGTAACCACTGAAGCCAATCCCGATTCGGTGACTCCCGAATCCCTGAGGGTACTGGCCGAGGCCGGTTTCACGAGGGTCTCGTTCGGCATGCAGTCAGCTGTGCCGCATGTCCTGAAGGTGCTGGATCGCACCCATACTCCCAGTCGTGTGCCGCTCGTTGTGCAGTGGGCGCGAGAGGCCGGGCTCGCCGTCAGCCTCGACCTGATCTACGGTACGCCGGGGGAGTCCATGGAGGACTGGCGGTTGTCGCTTGAGACGGCTCTGTCTTACGAACCTGACCACATCAGTGCCTACGCGTTGATAGTGGAAGACGGCACCAAACTTGCTGCCCAAATCCGGCGTGGCGAAGTGCCGGGCATCGACGACGACGATCACGCCGCTAAGTACGAACTGGCCGACAAAATGATCTCTGAAGCCGGTTTGAGCTGGTACGAGGTCAGTAACTGGTCCAGGACGCCGGACCAAGCCTGCCGGCACAATCTGGCCTACTGGCGCGGGGACGACTGGTGGGGCATCGGTCCAGGAGCGCACTCCCACGTGGGAGGCGTCCGCTGGTGGAACGTCAAGCACCCCACTGCTTATGCCGGACGGTTGGCTGCAGGAAGCTCGCCGGCAGCAGGACGGGAGACCTTGGACTCCGACACACGGGAAGTCGAGCGCGTCATGCTTGAAGCAAGGCTGGGTACCGGGTTGGCCGTAGATGCGTTGGACGCGATTGGTCGCCACGCGATGGCTGGGCTCATTGCCGATGAACTTGTGGATCCGGTGCAGGCCTTCAAGGGCCGGTTGATCCTTACGTTGAAGGGTCGACTGCTCGCTGACGCTGTAGTGCGCAGGATCCTGCCCGACTAACAATCAGTGGTTGGGCGAAGGCGGCGGGAAGCTACTTGATCCAGCGCAGGTTGAGCTTGTAACGGTGCGGCTGGCCGTGGTTGACCCGGATGCCCGCCGAGACGGAGAAGCACGTCAGGGCCACCCAGATGCCGGTGGCGATCACTGCGAAAATGTTGCCCACCACAGGCAGCAGCACCAGGATGTTCGCCAAAACTGCGGCGATCGTAGGAGGCAGCGTGAAGTTCAACGCTTCCTTGGATTCCTGTGCCGTGAAGGGTCCGCGGTCGCGGAAGATCAGGTAGATCAGGAGAGATGGCAGGCATCCCAAAATGCCGCCAAAATGGGCCAAGGTTGCCCACTGCCGGTCCTCGCTGGCGGTCAGTGGCAGCGCATTTGCAGGCGCGCCATGGTACTGGGGCTGGCCTGCGGCGCTGCCCGGTTCTTCAGGAGCGTTCTCTGCCACGGTGTGTTCCCCTTGCTGTAAAGATGCTGCGGTGTTGCTGTCCCAGAATACCGGCCTCCGTGGACTTCCCGGGACAAGCGCCACGAAGACACGTCAGTTGCTGCCGCTTTCGGGGCCAGTGTCAGGGAACCGTGAGGAAATCGATGACTTCCTCCACTCGGCCCAGCAGGGAGGCCTCAAGGTCGGCGTAACTGCGAACCGCCCCGAGAAGCCGTTGCCAGCCCAGGCCAATGTCCTCAGCGGTCTCGTGAGGCCACCCGAAGGCGGTGAGAATTCCCGTCTTCCAGTCGATGCCGCGAGGCACGGAAGGCCAGGCATCGATGCCGAGCACCTTCGGCCTGATGGCCTGCCAGACATCGATGTACGGGTGGCCGACAATCAAGACATTTCCTGGCGCCCCGGGGACCGTCATGGCTTCGGCCGCAATGCGGGACTCCTTGGATCCGGCCACGAGGTGATCCACCAGGATGCCTAGGCGGCGGCCAGGGCCCGGATTAAAGGCGGCGATGGAAGATTTGAGGTCATCGACGCCGTGCAATGGCTCCACCACGATGCCTTCGACGCGGAGATCGTCGCCCCAGACCTTCTCCACGAGTTCGGCGTCGTGCTTTCCTTCCACCCAGATCCGGCTGGCTTTTGCCACTTGGGCGCGTTGTCCCTGGACCTTCACCGACCCCGAGGCCGTTCGTCCCGGTTGCGCGGGGGCCGTCGCTTGGCGGGGGGCCGGAGGCATCAACCGGATGGGTTGGCCTTCAAGCAGGAAGCCGAAGCCGAGTTGGAAGGACTTCGTTTTACCACGCCTGTCCTCAAGGGACACGATGTGCATGCCCCCGGTTTTTTCAACCCGAGTGACTTCGCCCACCCAGCCTGACTGGACATCTTCGAGGACCATCCCGCGCTGGACGGCTACCTCGGGGAGTTGTCGTTTGGCTGGAGCTGCTAGATCCTGCGGACCCCAAGAGTCGAAAGCCAAGGAATTCCTACCTTTTTGTACTGGTTTATGCTGGGTTGCTTGATGCTGGCCATGGGCAGTTTCAATGCTAGCAACGGGGTGGCTCATACTAGACTGGTTAGCACTTGGGCATGTTGAGTGCTAAGTGCGGTGATCCCATGGGATCCCGCGGTGACCGGTCGCAGTGACCATGGCAATCGTCAGGAGGTGGAGTAATGAGTGAACCGCGCAAGTTGGAAGTACTGCGTGCCATCGTTGAAGATTACGTGCATTCCAGGGAGCCTGTCGGATCGAAGGCCCTCGTGGAGCGACACCACCTCGGTGTTTCAAGTGCCACCATCCGGAACGACATGGCTGTTCTTGAAGAAGAAGGCCTCATTGCGGCACCCCACACCAGCGCCGGACGCATTCCCACTGATAAGGGCTACCGCCTGTTCGTGGACCGCATCTCCCAGGTCAAGCCGCTGTCCGCGGCGGAACGCCGCGCGATCCATTCGCTGCTTGAAGGGCCCGACGACGTCGACGACATCCTGGAGCGCACCGTGCGGCTCCTGTCGCAGCTGACCAACCAGGTCGCCGTCGTGCAATATCCACACTCAAACCGGGCGCTGGTGCGGCACGTGGAGTTCGTCCTCCTGGCTCCCAAGCAAGTGCTCGTCGTCCTGATTGCGGATACCGGGAGCGTTGGCCAGAAGGTCATCGAGGCAGGCTCGGACGTGGGCGATGACGCTTTGATGCTTCTGAGGTCACGATTCCTCGGCAGCATTGCAGGGACGCAACTGGCCCTGTTGCCGCAAGTACTTCCCTCAGTGGTTGCCCTGTGCCCGCCGGAACTCCGTGGCCTGGCTCAAACACTGGCGCACGGACTGCAGGCACTGAGCGACAACAGCCGCGAAGAGCGCATCCTCATGGCCGGCACAGCCAATCTTGCCCGGTCCAACGTGGACTTCCCGTTGAGTATCGGACCCGTGCTGGAAGCCCTTGAGGAACAAGTGGTCATGCTCCGGTTGTTGTCCGACATGGGGGACGACCCCCGCGGCGTCACGGTGAGCATCGGCCGGGAGAACCCCTATGACGGCTTGGCCGAAGCTTCGGTGGTGGCCACTGGCTACGGCTCGGGTGCCAAAGTGGGAATCCTCGGTCCAACCCGCATGGATTATCCAACCACCATGGCAGCAGTTCGGGCCGTTGCCCGCTACCTTTCACGCATTCTCGGCGGCTGAACGCAGGCCCGAGGAAACATCCGCAGTACGACAAGGAAGAGATACCGACTTTGAGCAGCCACTATGACGTTTTGGGAGTCTCGCCGGAAGCCACCGGGGAAGAGATCAAAAAGGCGTACCGCAAGTTGGCGCGGAAACTCCACCCGGACGTAAATCCGGGTGAGGATGTCGCGGAGCAGTTCAAGGCCGTGACCCATGCTTACGAGGTTCTGTCGGACCCCCAGAAGCGTCGCGTCTACGATGCCACCGGCAATGAGAACGGAACGGACAACGGCTTCGGCGGCGGCTACTCCGGCCAGGGCTTCGCGTTCCAGGACATCTTCGACACCTTCTTTGGTGGCGGCGGCGGCCACGGTGGACCGGCTTCCCGCGTTCGTCGCGGACAAGACGCCCTCATCAGTGTCCGTATTGACCTCAAGGACGCCGTATTTGGTGTTAACAAGAAGCTCGAAGTAGACACTGCCGTCACCTGCCCTACGTGCGACGGCAGCTGCTGCCGCCCGGGAACCCATCCGGAACGTTGCGACATTTGTGGCGGCAGCGGCCAGGTCCAGCGCGCCGTCCGATCCATCCTTGGCCAGGTCATGACCACGGCCCCTTGCGGATCTTGTGAGGGTTTCGGCACGGTCATCAAGGATCCCTGCAACGAGTGCAACGGCCAGGGCCGCATCCGCAGCCGCCGTTCCCTGACCATCAAGGTGCCCGCCGGTGTTGCGACCGGTACGCGTATCCAGTTGTCCGGCCAAGGCGAAGCAGGACCCGCAGGCGGCCCCTCCGGCGACTTGTACGTGGAGATCCGGGTCAACAACGATTCCATGTTCATGCGCGAAGGCGACGACCTCCACGCCACCCTCAGCGTGCCCATGACAGCCGCTGCACTGGGCACTGAGCTGCAACTGGAAACGTTCGATGGCGCACAGGACATTGATGTGAAGGCCGGAACCCAGTCGGGCGAGGTCATCACGCTCCGCGGCCTTGGCGTCACCCACCTGCGCGGTTACGGCAGGGGAGACCTCAAGGTGCACCTCCATGTTGAAACGCCGAGCAAGCTTGATCCCGCCCAGGAAGAATTGTTGCAGCAGCTCGCCAAGCTTCGTGGGGAGCAGTTCACCGAAGGCAAACTCGTGGCCAGTGGCGGCATGTTCGCAAAGCTGCGTGACAAGCTCGGTAACCTGTAGCGGTGAGCAACCCCGTTTTCTTCACCCCGGCCGGGAGTCTTGGCGATGTAAGTCCCGGTGGCACGTTCGTGCTGGAGGGGCCTGAAGCACGGCACGCCGTCACGGTCAAGAGACTGGCAGTGGGGGAGCCCGTTGACATTGCCGACGGTTCCGGCACACGGCTGACCGGCACGGTCGCCGACGCCGGGCCCGCCGGCCTGACCGTCACTGCTTCCGATGTTGTCTTCGAGGACCAGCCCGACGTCCGCTTGGTGCTCGTCCAAGCCTTGGCCAAGGGTGACCGCGATGAACTTGCCATCGAGACGGCCACCGAGCTGGGTATCGACGCAGTGATTCCGTGGCAGTCAGAGCGATCAATCGTGCGCTGGAAGGGCGACCGCGCCGCCAAAGCCCATGGGAAGTGGCAGTCTGTGGTAACCGCCGCGGCCAAGCAAGCACGGCGGGCATGGATTCCGGACGTGCGGACAATCGTGGATACCGGAGCCTTGGCCAAAGCAGTCGCCGCCGCCGACCTGGCCATCATCCTGCACGAGGACGCCAAAAACCCGTTGAGGACTGTCCTCGAGGTGTTGCAGGGTGGACCGGACACCGGGACGTTCCGGGAAGTACTTCTGATCGTAGGACCGGAGGGTGGAATCTCGCCCCGCGAAGTAACGCGGCTCAGTGACGCCGGGGCCGTTACGGCGCTGTTGGGTCATCACGTTCTGCGATCGTCGACGGCGGGACCTGCCGCCGTCGTTCTTGCGAGCGACATTCTGGGTCGCTGGTAGCCGGCCGGGCTACCCTGAGGAGCTACCCGACCCTGAACAACCGGGTGTCAGTGCTTGTCGCGATCGTGTTTCCAGCATCGTCGACCTGCGAGACACGTACCTCGTACTGACCGGCCTTGAGTGTGGCGCCGAACGTGAAGAGGCCGTACTGTCCGGGTTCGCCCGTGGCTTTCGTTTGACCCGTCAGCAGACTTGTCTTCTCGCCCTTGCCGTTGTCCTGCAGGACCTGCCACGCGATGGGTTTGGAGCTGTCGGTGCTCCGCCCGTTGAACTTGACCAAGCCTGTGGGCATCGAGGTGTCTTCCTGTGGATCGATGATCCACAGAGGCGCCACCAGGGAGGCATCGCGGGCCATGGGCTGACCCAACTGGATTTGCCCGAACGCCATGTAATCCTTGTGTCCGTCAACCAGGATGACCACCTGGATCTGCTGTCCGGAATTGATGAGGCCCGAGGACGAAGCCGCTGCTGTCGCCGTATACACCAGCTGCTGTATGGCCCGCTGCGCCATACCGGCGTCCAGGTTCGAATTGAATGCGTCGCGGGAAATGTCGACGGTAATCACGTTCTTGCCTGAAATGGACGTGGCCAGGCTGGCCGGTTCCTGCCATGGCGTGAAGAAGTCATGGTCCAGTGGCTTTTCCGCCATCATGATCCGCAGCGCCGTGGTCACGGGGTTTCCGTCGCCGGAGATATCCCTGAACTCGCGGTAGAGGTAGACCTCTTCCTTGCTGCGCCCAATCCAATAGACCGGGATCTTGGTTGAGGCCTGGGTAGTCTCCAACGGGGCGTTGCTGGCCGGGGCATCCTGCATGGTCAAAGGCGGCGGACTGGATGTGGCCTGGGTGCTCTCGCCGTTGGCAATGCACCCAGTCAGCAAGAGGGCAGCAAGCATCACAGGCACGGCGATAGCGGACTTGGTCCGCTTGTGCACGCCCGGAGCGTTGTTGGCTGACTTCTTGATGGGTTTCCTGTCCTGTCCCTGCATTTATTTGGGAGCCATGGAGCGGCTGGGGTGCGGGGTTGTGGTTCCACCCGCTATGCCAGCTTGGCACATTGCCGACGGCGGGCGGCCGGGATTCCGTGGACCTGCGCCAACTGAAACGTGATTGATACCGGCTTGATGCAGAGTTGAGACAAAAAGTCGGCAATCACGATGCGCGCCAGAACGTGGCCGCCTGCTGAGGTTCATCGCAGGCCGGGCTGGCGTAGGATTGGAGACATTCCGGCATCAATGCGGTCGCTGAAAGTCCACCGCTGATGTCGAATCGATGGCGTTATTACGACCAACCGGAGGAGAACAGGCCTGACGGCCAGCACTATGAGTGAATCTTTGAACGGGCGGCTCAGGACCGGAAACGGCAACCAGCCGCCCAACGAGTTCCCGCACACCTTACCGGGCACGCGCACGGAAGTTGTCACGTTCGATAACTCCGACCAGATGGTTCACTCGCTGGGCAGCCACGACGAAGCCCTGCGGTACATCGAGGAACAGTTCCAGGACGTCAATTTCCATGTCCGCGGCAACGAGCTCTCCATGACGGGACCTTCCACCGTCATCCCCCGGATCATGAGACTTCTCGAAGAAGTCCGTGGTCTCGTGGCAAAGGGAACCGTGGTCACCCCGGATGTCCTTCAGCAGCTCGTCTCCTTGTTGAGGACCCAGTCCGTGCAGAATCCTGCTGATGTCCTGACGCACAACATACTTTCCAGCAGGGGCAAGACCATCCGGCCCAAGACGCTGAACCAGAAGAACTACGTGGATGCCATCGATGCAAACACCGTGATTTTCGGTATCGGTCCAGCTGGTACGGGTAAGACGTACTTGGCCATGGCCAAGGCTGTCCAGGCGCTCCAGATGAAGGAGGTCAGCCGGATTATCCTGACGCGGCCTGCCGTGGAAGCGGGAGAGCGGCTGGGGTTCCTGCCCGGCACGTTGAGCGACAAGATCGATCCCTATCTCCGCCCGCTTTACGATGCCTTGCACGACATGATGGATCCGGAGTCCATTCCGCGGCTGATGGCTGCAGGGACCATCGAGGTGGCTCCTTTGGCCTACATGCGCGGACGAACTCTGAACGATGCCTTCATCATTCTCGATGAAGCCCAGAACACCACTCCGGAACAAATGAAGATGTTCCTGACGCGTCTTGGGTTCGGCTCCAAAATGGTGGTCACCGGGGACGTCACCCAGATCGACCTTCCGCTGGGTGCTACGTCGGGCCTGCGGATTGTCCGCGAAATCCTCAGCGGCATCGATGACGTCAACTTTTCCATTCTTGAGGCGGCTGACGTGGTACGGCATCGCCTGGTCGCAGATATCGTCTCCGCTTACAGCACATGGGATGACGCGCACCGCACCGACGCCGCCGGCACACAGTACAAACGTGGAGAACGCAAATGAGCATTGAAGTCAACAACGAATCCGGTGTGGCGGTGGACGAGGCCCAGCTGGTGACGTTGTCCCGGTTCATCTTTGAGCGGCTGTACATCCATCCGCAGGCCGAGCTTTCAATTCTTCTGGTTGATGAACCCGCCATGGAGAAGCTGCATATCGAACTCATGGACGAGCCTGGGGCCACGGACGTTTTGTCGGTGCCCATGGACGAGCTGACGCCGGGCACCCCTGACAAGCCCACGCCGCAAGGCATGTTGGGCGACATCGCCATCTGCCCCCAAGTGGCCGAGGTTCAGGCACGCAACGCCGGACATCCTACCCAGGACGAGATGCTGCTGCTGACCACCCATGGCATCCTTCACCTTCTCGGGTTCGACCATGCTGAGCCGGAAGAAAAAGAAGAGATGTTCGGTTTGCAGCGCGAACTGCTGTCTGAATTCCTGGGCAAGGATGCCCCCATGGAGACCATGCAGTGACCTGGATCATCCTGGTCGGCATGGCACTGGTTTTCCTCAGTTTCGTCGCTTTGCTGACTGCTGCCGAGGCCGCCTTCAACTTCCTGCCCCGGCATGAGGCCGAACAATCCATCGTCCGCAGCAAGGGCAAAGCCCTAAGTGGCATCCTCAAAGCCCCCATCGCGCATATGCGCGCCTTGCGCTTCTGGCGTGTGTGGTTCGAAATGGCCGCTGCCGTGGCCGTTGCGGTGGTCCTGCACAGCTTGTTGGACAACGTGTGGCTCGCCGGCCTTGCGGCCACCGGAATCATGGCCGTGATCGGCTTTGTCCTGGTTGGTGTTTCGCCCAGGCAGTTGGGCCGTGCACATTCCGGACCCGTCGTACGTTTCACAGCTCCGTTGATCAGGTTCCTCTGCTGGATTCTTGGTCCCATCCCCGGCTGGCTCGTGGCGCTTGGCCAAGCTGTGGCTCCCGGTGCCCCGAGTGGCGACGACGCGTTTGTGAGCGAAGAAGAATTCCGGGAATTCGTGGATCGTGCCGCTGAGTCGGACATGATCGAGGACAACGAAGCAGAGCTCATCCATTCGGTCTTTGACTTCGGCGACACGTTGGTGCGTTCGGTCATGGTCCCTCGCACGGATATCGTCAGCATCGGTACCGGCTCGGACCTTGAGGCGGCCATGGGTCTTTTTCTACGTTCCGGATATTCGAGGATTCCGGTTATTGGCGAGAACACGGACCAAATCCGGGGAATTCTCTACCTGAAGGATGTAGCCGCGGCCATGCATCGCGGCGAACCCGGGCTGCAGGCGCATGACGTTGATTCCCTCGCCAGGGACGTCCGCTACGTCCCTGAATCCAAGCTCGTAAGCGACCTCCTCAGGGAACTGCAGCAGGAATCAACCCACGTGGCGATCGTCATTGACGAATACGGGGGAACCGCCGGGCTGGTCACCCTGGAGGACCTTATCGAGGAAATCGTGGGCGAAATCGTTGATGAATACGATGCCGCCGCGGAAGAAGCCGTGGACCTTGGAGACGGCACGTTCCGGGTCAGCGCCCGCATGAGCATTGATGACCTGGGTGAATTGTTCGACATCGACCTCGACGACGACGAGGTCGATACCGTGGGTGGCCTCCTGGCCAAGGCCCTCGGCCAGGTTCCGATTGTAGGAAGCTCCGTTGAGGTGAACGGAATATCACTCAGGGCGGATAGGCTTGAGGGTCGCCGAAACAGGGTCAGCCATATCATTGCGGCAGCCATGCCAAAGGAAGACACTGACTTTGAAGACCTACTCGAAGACGCCGACTCAACGCAACAGGGAGTTCCACGTGAGCAAGCAAAATAAGAAATTCGATGCCGATGATGATTTCGGCGGCTTCCACGCAGGCTTCTCGGTGTTGGTGGGCCGACCGAACGCCGGTAAGTCGACGCTGACCAACGCCTTGGTCGGCCAGAAAGTGGCCATCACCTCAGCCAAGCCCCAGACCACTCGTCACACCATCCGAGGTATTGTCCATCGCGACGATGCGCAGTTGATTCTGGTAGACACCCCTGGCCTGCACAGGCCCCGTACGCTGTTGGGTAAGCGCCTCAACGAACTCGTGGCCGATACCTTGGCCGAAGTGGACGCCATTGGATTCTGCCTGCCGGCGAACGAAAAGATCGGCCCAGGCGACAAATACATTGCGGCGCAACTGGCCGCCGTGGGGCGTAAGCCGATCGTGGCCCTGGTGACCAAAACCGACCTCGTGGACCGTCAAGCGCTGACTGAGCAGTTGCTTGCCGTGGCAGCTTTGGGTCGGGAGGTTCTCGGCGAGCAGGGGTGGGCCGACATCGTTCCCGTTTCCGCGGCCGACGGCTTCCAGGTCTCCACGGTCGCTGACGTACTCATCAGCCATATGCCGTCGTCGCCGCCGCTTTATCCCGATGGGGAATTGACGGACGAGCCCGAGGCGGTCATGATTGCCGAACTCATCCGTGAGGCCGCCCTGGAGGGTGTCCGGGACGAACTTCCGCATTCCCTGGCCGTGGTGGTGGACGAGATCGTTCCCCGCGAAGGTCGAACCGAAGACAACCCGTTATTGGATGTGCGGGTAAATCTGTACGTTGAGCGTCCTTCCCAGAAAGCCATCATCATCGGCAAGGGCGGAAGCCGGCTGCGTGAAGTGGGGACCAACGCGCGCAAGGGAATCGAGACACTGCTGGGTACCAGGATCTATCTTGATTTGCACGTCAAGGTAGCCAAGGACTGGCAGCGCGATCCCAAGCAATTGGTCAAACTCGGATTCTAAACGGCGTCACACGTCCCGGCGTGGCTTCGGCCCGATAAGGAACTTCCCAGAATCGGCAACTATGATGGCGGGAATCCACGTGTTTGAGGAAAGGTAAACCGAATAGTGCGACGTCGTGACGCCCGCCCGCAGGGCACCGGCACCGCTGGCTCCGTTGCGGCCCGCCATGGCGAGGATGCCGAGGGCACTCCCCGCCATATGAAGGTCCGCAAAGGACTTCCGCTCTGGCTGAAGATTGTTACCGGCGTGGTTTCGGTGGCCCTGGTTGCCGGTGTTGCCTTTGCGGCTTTTTGGTTCATCCGGCTGCAGAGCAACATTACCAAGGCACCCTTGAGCGCCGGGGAGTCCCGGGATTCTGGGGAGGCCTTGGCCAATGACAAATCCGACCGCCTGCAAATCCTTATCCTTGGTTCTGACACCCGTGACGGAAAGAACTCGGAGTACGGAACCTCCGAGGATTCCACGGGCTACGGTCACTCCGATGTGATGATGCTCCTGGACATCTCAGCCGACAACAAGCGCGTCAGCGTCATGAGTTTCCCGCGTGACCTCTTGGTGAACGTGCCCCAATGTACGGACCACACCAACAACCAGACGTTCCCCGCCCGCAGCGGCGTTATGATCAACGAGGCCATGGCAGAAGCCGGCATCGGTTGTGCGGTGGATACCATCAACAAGCTGACTGGCCTTGAAATCGACCACTTCATGATGGCGGACTTCAACGCCGTCAAGGAGTTGTCCCACGCTATCGGCGGCGTCAATGTGTGTGTCAGCGACCCCGTCTTTGACCCGGACTCCCGGCTTCGCCTGCCCAAAGGTGACTCGCTGGTGGAGGGAGAACAAGCCCTCGCCTTCCTGCGGACCCGACACGCATTTGGTGACGGAGGCGACCTTGGACGCATCAAGGGACAGCAGGCGTTCCTTTCGTCCCTGACAAGGAAGCTCAAGGATGAAGGAACCCTGGGCAACCCCCAGAGACTCCTGCAGATAGCAGACGTGGTAACGCAGAACCTCACTGTGGATGAGGGGCTGGCGTCCGTGCCGTCGTTGTTGACCATCGGTGGGCGGTTGAAGGACATTGATGTGTCCAAGGTCGCGTTCGTCGCCGTGCCGACTCAAGCAGCAGCAGTTGATCCGAACAGGCTCGAGCTCATTGAGCCCCAGGCTTCCCAACTCTTCGCCGCTTTGCGCGCTGACCTTGACCTGACGACACCCGGTGCTACCTCTTCACCGGCCGCGACGGAAACCCCTGCGGCCCAGCCCACAGCCACCACGCCCGCGGCCCCCGTCTACGATAAGGCGATCCAGCCTGTCGCAGTTGCCAACGGCAGTGGCATTGCCGCGAGGGCCCAGGAACTGATGGCTGTGCTGACGGGCAATGGATTTACCCAGGCGGTGTCATATCTGGCGAACCCCGTGGACCAGACAGTGCTCTACTACGGGGCTGGCTTTGCCGACGTGGCAGCTGACGTCGCCACTCTGTACGGTATCCCGGCGGCCCAGGTGCAAGAAGCGCCGGGAGTAGCGGGGGTCCAGCTTTACGTTGGTACGGACTTCGGGACGGGTACTGCCTACGGCGCAGCGTCGGTTCCGTCGGACGTGGTGAATCAGACAGCCAGTGAGGCCGTTTGCCAGCAGGTAAATCCGCTGTACATCGATCAATAGCTGATCGTGGAAAACATTGGAGCATGAGAGAGGGGGGGGGGGCGGCCGCCGCCCCCCAGCCGACCCCCACGCACACAAAAAGAAACCGCCAGGCATAGGAAACAACAAAAAAACCACACAACCCAAACCCCGCAAACACAGCA